>DATKWL010000047.1:0-5367 GCA_035529555.1 Dehalococcoidia bacterium
CAGCGCCGACACCTACGCCGACGCCCACACCGACGCCGACGCCCACACCGACACCTACGCCAACACCTACGCCTACGCCCACACCGACACCTACGCCAACACCTACGCCCACGCCCACACCGACACCTACGCCTACGCCGACGCCTACACCGACACCGACGCCCACACCGACGCCTACGCCTACGCCCACACCGACTCCTACGCCAACGCCAACGCCGCTGCCACCACCCCCTGCGCCACCACCTGCCCCCATAGTTACACCAACACCTACGCCTACGCCAACACCGACACCAACGCCGACACCAGAGACTACGATTCTTTGGGGCGTGATAGGCGGGATAGGCTATGGAGGACAAGGCTCACCGGAACCAACAGCGTCCCCTTCAAACACTGAGCCTACACCAACTGTAACGACCACACCGGGGTCAGGAACTACACCGATGACACTTCCCTGGTCCTGGGTAGGGGGGATAATAGGCGGCACCTTGTTTATCGTACTATTATCCTTCTTAATGCTTCGCATGGGGAGTGGTGTAAAACCTGGTGCGGGAGCCTGAGAAACCTGGAAAATGAAGCATCTTAAAGTCGGGGAGATTGATTAATGCGTAGACATCAAAAATCGTCTGAATGGATTGCTCTCTTGTTGGTGCTGGCGCTTATAACCACACTGGCAGGTTGTGGAGGAAAGGCCGAAGCAGTTCCCGCGCCCACCGCTACTATATCCTCTCTCTCCGGAGAAGTACTGGTGCAAGAGGAGGGCTCGGCCAATTGGATAGCGGCAGCTTCAGGCATGAAACTCAATGAAGGAGATCGTATCAAAACAGGAGGCAATGGGACAGCCGAGGTCATTTTCTTTGAAGGTAGTGTGATAGAAATCGGCGCAGAATCAGACATTCTTATTAACGAGATGTCCATTACAGGTCCCGCCGGTACAACCTCAATCAACTTGCAGCAGAACATAGGGCACTCTATAAACCGTATAAAAAAGCTTGTTAACTCCTCATCTGCATATGAGGTTGATACCCCGGCAGGGACAGCGGTAGTGCGGGGAACGATTTTTAAGACTTATGTTGAGGACAACGGCTACACTGTCATCGCCAGCGAAGAGGGCGATATCTGGTTTGCAGCGGGAGGAGTGACAGTGGTAGTGGGTAAGGGGAAACAGTCCGGCGCCATGCCCGGAGGTACTCCTTCAGTGCCGAGCATTATTCAAATAGGAAATGTAGAAATATGCTCCGATGTACTCGGGGATAGAGACTACACAGTTAAATCCGATGCTACCTTTAACCCTGGAGACAGTGTATGGATTTACTTTGAGGCATTTCATCTCGATTGGAATTATTCTGGCGGTATGTTTGAAGTGTGGTACAGGGCGGATAATGTCGATGTGTACGCTCCAGACGGTGAGCTTTACATGACCGTGACAAGCCCGTTCGACTTTCACCAGACGGGATTAGACAAAGTCCCCGAATATCTCTGGGGTGCCCTGTATATAGACCTGCCGTCAAGTTCACCTGAAGGGCAATATAAAGTTGAGCTACTGTTTAGCGATGTGCTATCCGATTTAACAGATTCAATTACAGTTTACTTCACCGTGAACAGCAGTGGGGGCAGCTAGGACACAATTGCACTGATTGGGACAGGGGGCTTAAGCCCCCTGTCCCTTTTTATTTGAATCGTCTCTTTTCTCTGAAAGCAGCATTTCTTGTTCCTCCAGCCAGCGCCCGAATTCGGTATCAGGGTCTTCGATGCCCAGCTCATTCATCGCCCTGCGCCTTGAGTGAATACCGCTGTTGACCAGTATATCTTCATCACGAACCAGCCTATCCCTGTCCTGTGGTAATACAGGCCCCCAGATGATGCGGGAACGGTAGCTGCCGAAACTCTCTCCCGCCATCCTCTCCATTACCTTCAATATCATCTCGTTGCGCCGTTTGTAGGCTGCAGTCCTGATAGTGCGCTTCCGTTTCACTTTCTGCAGCAACGGGTGAAGCTCCATCTCCAGCGCCACGCCGGAGAGGCTGCGTACATTGTCGCCGAAGGCGGTGCGAGGCGATTCGGAGAGGTCGTGGATGGTGCGGTAGAGCAGGTCTATGTAGTCCACATGCAATTTGACACCTCCGCCCTGCAGCAAATCGAGCAGGTATGCCTTGGCGCGCTCCGGTATCTCCCAGACCGCCCCGGGCTGGACGGCTATGTCCTGGGAGTTCTCTATGTTCTCCAGCACAGCGATGGGGTTTCCCGATAGTTCGAGTATCAGGGAAAGCTGAGATAGCGCGCGGTTCAGCTCGCGCGCCGGCTCCATGAGGGAGGGCACATCGGAGACTCCCCAGAACTTCTTGGGCTCGCGCAGATTGGGGTAGATTATGAAGGGGATGAAGCCGTAGGGGTTTGCTTTTCTCTCGAACAGTGTGTCGTCAATCCAGAGCTCGAACTTTTTGTCTGTCCAGACCTCGACCACTGTGGACAGGGGTTTGCCCGTGGCAGAGCCAAGCCTGCGGGCCGCACTTATATTATAGAGGAACTTGACCTCTTCGGCGGAGAGTTGATAGCGGCTGGCGACACGCCAGATGCGACTGACATCGTCCCCCAGCCACCAGACGAAGATACCCTGCACATCGGGCGCCGAAACCCGAACCCTGTTTTCTCGGGCATCCCAGGTTACCTTGAAACACCCGTCGCCCAGTATCGCAGCGTCCAGTTCGGTATCGAAGTCCAGTTGCTCCAGGTTGTTGGACTCGTATACCTTATATAAGGCTTCCTCTGCCCTGCGGGCTCTTTCGGCATCATCCGGCGACACGGGTTCGATAGTGAAGCTGAGGCCGCTCATGAGATAGCTGGTTACCTTGTCTACCATGACCTTGGCGTAGTTGAAGGTGAGTCGGCGCTCCCTTCCGCGTGAGCGACCCTGCCACTGCGCTCCGTTATAGAAATCGAGGTTCTCGCGATAAGTCCTCAGCCGTTCACTGTCCATCCGGTTTATCTGCTGGGGCAAGGTGAGGTTAGCGTTCAGAGACTGTCTGGCATAGGTTTGCTTTGTCCCCGTGGTGTTAATCATGGTTGGACCTCCTGATAATGCGTTGAATGGTACGTTTGCTCACTCCGAATTCTTTTGCCAGCCCGGCTGCGCTTTTACCTGTGGAAATATGTTGTTTCAGAATCTCAATGTCTCTTAAGCTCCGGGCAGCGCGCCTGCCGTGGGGCTGCTTATCATGTCTACACCTGGGCAATGGACACTTCAGACAGGAAGAAAACAGGTCGCAGCCCTCGTCGCGGTACTCAGCGTACTCAGGGAGCCTGTCGCTGGTTCGCTCTATCTTCAAAACCATTGTTCTATCCCCAAATTCCTCTCCCTCCGGGGGAGAGAGGACTGAAAAACCACAGTTACAGGACATACTTTTGCACATGCCCTCGGGCTGCCCTGGGTGTGTATTTGGCAGCCTCGACCAGCAGAGCGAGGCTGGACAGAAAGTCGTCGTGTCCCATCGATGGGTCAACATAGAAATTCATAGTCTGATTGGCCCGGTAGTTGCTTTTAGCTCTGGACATCTGTGACCAGAACTCGCGGCACTCCTCCCACCCCTCCTGTCCATACATCTTGACTCGTCCCGCATTTATCGCTGCCAGCAGGTCGAAGCCGAGCCTGGACTTGGACGCCTGAGTAAACTGGAAGGGCACTACCACCGACTTGCCCAGAGCCGTGGACAGGAAACTGGCAACGCCAGCGCCCACGCCGGTGGCATCCACCACCGCCCTCCTCACGTGCCAGACATTCCTCAGCACATCCACGAGCTGCGGGTATTGCTCCGAATGCGATTTACCGGTGCACCACCAGTGCTCAACGATGTTCATCTGCGGCAGCGGTATCAGGTCGGTGCAGACAGAGTAGTCGAGTTCAGCGATGGTGACTACGGTGGAGTCCTGCCGGGGCTTGAGGGCGCGCAATGCCATGTCGTCGCTCTCCTCCGCCACTCCTGCCAAATCCACACCGGCGACATATATCTTGGCGAACTCGGGCTGGCGGCGGTGGCTGTGCGTTCCCTGCAACTGGGCGCGTTGTGTTGAATTAAGAAGGCCTCCGCCGCCGTGTATCGGTTCCAGGCAGTACTGGGTCAGAAACAGGGGATGGTTATCTCCCAGCCTTGCCCTCTCCCCTTCGACATAGCGGAGGTAATCGGGATTATATTTAACCACCTCCTGCCAGTCGTAACGGAAATGGCGTTTGATGCCGTCCTTTCGCTCCAGCTCAAGGTTGAGCTGCTTCACTTCCTCGAGCAGGGTGGAACTGTCCCAGGTGGTGCCGTAGAGCACTGTGGTCACATTGGTGGCTGCGCCCATGGGCTTGAACTCCTTGGTATATTTCTCTCTGGAGACATCCTGGCTCTCGTCGATTTCTAGCATGATGTGAGCGGTATTGCCCACCACATTGGCGGATTCATCTGCAGAGAGGAATATCTGCCTGGCGTTGCCCAGGCTCACGATGTAACCCAACTCGGACCTCCAGATGCCGCCGTAGCCCCAGTCGTTCAGCCTGTCCTTCAGACGCATCAGGGAGATGACTATCTGCGGCTTGAAGGTGGGAGAGCATTTTATGGAGTTGCCGCCCTTTTCGATGAACAGGGTGAGCAGCAGCACCTCGAGCTGTGCCGAAAGCTCGTTCTTGCCTCCCTGACGAGCTATCTCCACGGAGAAGGTAAGCCCGTTGTGGTTCATAACGCTGTCCAACACGGCTCTGGCGACTTCAAGCTGATAAGGTCTCAAAGTAATCATTTTATGGCGGTTAGCTTTCAGCTATCAGTAATCAGCGGCTCCACTGAACGCTGACCGCTGAAAACTGAAAGCTATGGCAGATATTTGATTCCCAGCGGGATGGCGAGGTTGCCCAGGACATTGCTAATGGCGTTGCTCAGCGCCTTCTTCTGGTCGGCGCTGATTTTATAGCGGGTCATCACCAGGCGCGCCAGGGTGCTGGTAGCATCCATGATGAGCTTCACATTCTCCGGGTCGTTCTCCAGAAGCGACTTTATCTTCACCCTGAGCAGGGCGATCTCATCGTCGATGCCCTGGACGCCCCGGGCAAGCTCGAAGTCCAGCCCATCGGCTTCATCCATGGCTTTGAGATAAAAGCTATGCCTGTCTTTGTTTCTTCTGCTCTTGATGGCGCTTTTTCTCTTGCCTGTCACGGGGTCTGTCATGTTGTTTCTGCCTCGCCGTAATCGCTCCCAGTATCAATACATGGGCTGCCAGATCCCATTTCCGGGTTTCCACAGCCAGTCTTAACAGCTTCATAGATGCCTCCAGGACGAGGGATTTTCGGGTGCGATGATAGTAGCACAGATGTTCTAATAATGTCAAGGCCTAAATGTC
>DATKWL010000048.1:0-4806 GCA_035529555.1 Dehalococcoidia bacterium
GCCTCTCTCAGAAATCCCTGTTTCCATCCGGAACCTTTCCCCTTCCATTTACGGAACACGCTCAGAAGCTCCAGTACTACCTCCTCACCTTCACCAACCACGAACAAATCGATGAAATCCGCCATAGGCTCAGGGTTAAAGGCACAGCTCCCACCGGCTATCACCAACGGTACCGACTCGCCTCTCTCAGCAGCAAGTACAGGTATCCCCGAGAGGTCAAGTATATTAAGCAAATTGGTATAAGTGAGCTCATAACCTAACGAGAAACCCAGGATATCGAAATCCTTAACAGGACGCCTCGACTCCAGGCTGAACAGAGGCATGCCAGCACGGCGCATCTCGGCCTCCATATCAACCCAGGGTGCAAAGGTCCTCTCCGCAAGCACATCGGGCTGATGGTTAAGCACATCGTAGATGATGGCAAGCCCCAGGTTAGACATGCCCACATCATAGAGGTCGGGATACGAGAGTACGACCTTTATGCTGGTCGAATCCCATTCCTTCACCACACTGTTCCATTCGCCTCCAGTGTAACGTGCCGGCTTGGTAACTCTATAAAGAATTTCGTCCAGATTTATCATAATATCCCCAAAACAGTATAAACTATTGCATATAGATTCACAAAGGTATTAGCGCAAACCGGATAAAAGCTGATCTTGACTTCAAACCCGCCAAGGTTTAGTCTAAACGTAACATGAGCTTTCATGAACTGGATAAGCCTCTCGAAGAGGAGAAATCCCCTCTTGCTTCTGATGAGCAAGTTGCCGCTCCGACGCCAGCTATACAGCGTAAGAGCCAGATCAAGTACATAATACTACTTGCAGCCGCTGTGCTGGTTATGGTACTGGTCAGCGTACTTGTCCAGAGACCGGAGAATCCCGAGGAATATCTTAAGACCTCAGGCTACATCGGTGTTTTCGCTATGGCTGTAATCGGAAGCGCCTCTCCTGTTTGGCCGCTGCCTGGCTCATGGGCTGCCTTCATTGCCGCCGGTCTCGGTCTCAATCCGCTCTTCCTAGGCCTGCTGGCAGGACTTGGCGAGGGCATGGGTGAGCTTTCGGGATATACCGCTGGCTATGGTGGACAGGTTGCGCTACGGAGGTTCAAGAAATATCAGCAAATAGAAAACTGGATGAAAAAGTACGGAGGCCCGGCTATATTCCTTTTCTCTGCGATACCTAACTTCTTCATTAAGGCAGCCACCATTGCCGCTGGCGGCCTGCACTACCCTATATGGAAATTCTTTATCTTTTGCTGGGCGGGCAAGACTGCAAAATCGCTGGCTTTCGCATTCGCAGGCTACGGTCTCTTCGACGGAATTAAACGTCTTATCGACAGTGTATTTTGAAATAGCAAACCCTGATAATATATAATAGATTTGAGCTGTTCGGCCTGTCTATCTTAACTCGTCGTACCCAATTCTGTGGAGCTTTTTTCGAGCTACAATTCGGCCACGCAAATGATACCACTATAGTTGACTCTAGGTACTTATCTGAGCTAGAAAAGGAACCTTGAGGTTTGAACCATAGCACAGTGTTCGATGTAAGAGATGTCTGGAAGATTTACGGGACTAAAATCCAGGTAGAGGTTCTGCGAGGTGTCTCGTTGACAATCTCGCAAGCCGAGTTTGTGGCAATTATCGGGCCCAGCGGCAGCGGGAAATCGACGCTGATGCACGTCATGGGCTGCCTCCAGCGCACTACAAGAGGCCAGGTGCTATTGGACGGCATTAATGTTGCTGAACTTTCAGAGGATGAACTCGCTGACATACGCGCCACCGAGATAGGCTTTGTCTTTCAGCAATTCAATCTGCTCCCACTAAAAACCGCCCAACAGAATGTGGAACTTCCCCTGATTTTTCAGGGAGTAGCAGCCGCTGAGCGTAACAAGAGAGCTGTTGAGATGCTACACCAGGTAGGTTTGGGGCATAGGCTCACCCACAGGCCATCCCAGATGAGCGGCGGCGAACAACAGAGAGTTGCCATTGCGCGAGCCCTGGTGAGCAATCCGAAAATAATCTTCGCTGATGAGCCCACAGGTAATCTGGACACAAAAAGCAGCCGCGAAATCATGTACATCTTAAAGAAACTAAACGATGCAGGTAAAACGCTGATAGTGGTCACTCATGACCCTGAAATCGCAATCTGGGCAGACAGAACAATTCGCCTTAGAGACGGGAGGGTTATCCATGATGAGAACTAAGCAAAACCTGATTACGAACGTTTTGACTATTATATTACTGCTTTTGCTTTTTCTCGCCTTACCACCTCAAGCTAAAGCTCAAGATATATCATTGGAATTGGAGGTCGTTCAATATCCTCACCTCATCTTCGATGGAGACAGGATTCCCGTTACGGTTAACCTCTCCAATGTCAGCGGCAACCAACTAAGTAATGTAATGCTGCGCTCCTCCACAGGGGAAAAGAAGACCATCGGAACTCTGCAAACTGCCGTTACACAGGAGAACACGCTCTTCCTGGAGAATTACAAGATGGGGATGAACTCTGTCGAAATTTATGCCACTTATTATAATGGGGAGTCCCCTCACAGGACTATATGGTTCGAAGTGAGGCCGCCCTCGGAGTCAATAACGCTCCGCATCGTCAATGCTCCTCAATCAATATATGAGGGAACGTCTTTCGTAGCCCAGCTTCAGGTACAGAACCTCTGGCAGCAATCGGTATCCGGAGTGCGCATCAAGAACGGCGCAGAAACCCTCTATTATGTGGGCGCTCTTAATGCAAACCAGTCGCTGGATACAAACCTGCGAATCGATAAGTACGAAATTGGCCTCAATCGCCTTCAACTCGTGGCCGAACACGAGCGTGGCAGTGCCCCGCCGCTGCCTCTGGAGTTTGAGGTCATTCCCGCAGACTCCGCTGTAAAAGTTTATCTTTCCTCTCTAAGCCCAGCAAATTATCCCGCCGAAACATTAAAACTCTCTCTAGTTGTAGCCGCCTCCGATCAAGCCGGCATCAGCGAGCTGGAGATTAAAGCGCTTACTAAAGGAATACAACCTACCGGTTATTATCTCGGAGAACAGATAGCAGAAGAACAGCAAGTTCAGGCGGTTGACATTGCCTCACTCCTCACCGGAAGCAGCCCAACGGAAGAAGAGCAAGAGGTTAACAGGTCTGTAAGAGGAAGAGAGCTGACATTTGAAGCCTATGACCCCGCAATCGGAACCCAGAAACTGAGCTTCCAGATATCCTACAGGCTGGGTAGCGCCGTAATTCAAAAAGAATTCAGTGTTGATACATCTATCATCGAAAGCCCGAGCATCAGACTCATTCAGGCTGAGCGTATAGAGGCTAACAAAGGCGAAGAAACGATTGTCATGTTGCATGTAGCGAACGACTTGCCAGTATCAGTCGAGGCTGTCAGTGTAGTTCCCGTTGGAGACATTGATACCTCCCCTTCTGAGTTCTTTATCGGCACTATGTCCTCCAATGATTTCCTGCCTGCGAGCTTCAAGATACAGACCGACCAATTCAAGGACGGAGACCGGATTGGCTTCAAACTGCTCTACCGCATCGGTCGTCAGACTTATGAAACTTCACCTGTGAATATGGTGATTCATTTCAACTCAGCCGGCAAGGCTAATCTCATTGTATATATCGTCCCACCGGTAGTTGTCGTATTGCTTGTGCTTATCTGGTTATCTCTGCGGAGAAGAAAACGTGGACCCGGTAACGCTGTTAAAAATAGCGGTTGAATCTATAGCCGCCCATAAGCTACGTTCCTTCCTCGTAACCATGGGCATTATCATCGGGATAACTGCCGTTCTGGTAAATGCTGCGATGGTCGAGGGATTTCGAACCTACTTTGAGGGCCAGATACAAACGCTGGGCTCCAACTTTGTGACCATAAGACCAGCCAGCAGCATCGGCCTATTAGGGCCTCAACTCGAAGCGGATGCACTTCTGGATACCTACCTGTTCGACTCGGTGCGCCGCCTTCCCTATGTCGATGAAGCTACAGCAGCCAGGACAACCTATGCAACAATCAAGTACTTAGGAGAGGAATCTAACATTATCATCGTGGGGACAGAACCGGGCTATCTTGAGGCCAAGAACCGTACAATGCTTGCGGGGCAGCCGCTGACTATTCAGGACCGCTTCAATACTGTTCTCGGAGACTCGGTAATGAGTTCGGCAACAAGAAGGCCATTGTCCCTGATGGCAACTGTAGAACTTACTGTAACAGTTGATGGACAGGAAGTAACCGAGGAATTCAGAGTCAAAGGCATAGTCGAGGAACCAAAGCCAGGTATTGGAGTCGGCCTTGTTTACATACCTATCAGAACGCTCAACTCCATGTTAGGAGGTGAGGGATACAACGAGATAACGCTTATTTCCTCCGACTCCAACTATATCGATACAGTTGAAGCTGAATCCAGGCAGATGCTGGACAGGCTGCTCAAAGTGCCGCCTGTGAGGCAAGTGGTGACGTCCGAAGGAGATGGGGCGCTCTTCGGGATTATGCCGGCGATACCCGAACAGAAAGAAAGCGTGTACATGATAAGAACTGAGGCTGATATTCTCGACATCTCCAATAACATAACATCAATGATTCAGCTTGCTTTAGTGGCAATTGCGGGCATCTCCCTGCTAGTGGGCGGGATCGGGATAGCCAATGTGATGCTGGTAACGGTGTCGGAAAGGACACGCGAAATCGGTGTCATGAAAGCTGTAGGCGCCCGAAACCGCATGGTGCTCATGGTATTCCTGTTCGAAGCCTGCGTCATCGGCCTTCTCGGAGGCATTCTGGGACTGGTGCTTGCTACCATTGCCTCTTTTACCTCGG
>DATKWL010000049.1:0-3750 GCA_035529555.1 Dehalococcoidia bacterium
TAAAGGAGGCGATTTGCGGTCGGCCCCTGGTTTTCCTCCTCCGCCACATTATAACAAAACAAGAGCAAGATACCTCTATCCGGTCTCAAGTCAAGTCTTGGATATTCAGATCCAATGAAAGCCTATCTTGAACCCGAAGAAATATCCTGCATGGAGCAAGCCGCCACCAATCTGCGCGATAAAATCCTGATCCATCTTCTCTTCCGGTTAGGCTGCCGAATCAGTGAAGCCTTGTCTATCAAGGTTGATGATATTGATTTCAACCAGGGCACTGTTATGATCATCCACCTGAAACGCCGTTTGAAGCTGTCCTGTCCTAACTGCAGAGCACGACTTGGGGCGGCTCATGTTTTTTGCCCTCACTGCGGCGGGAAGATAGAAAGAACCCAAATCGAAGAGCAGCAACACCGCCGCCAGCGGGTGCTGCCCATTGACAGTGATACCTTGAAGATGCTCCAAGAATATGTGCAACGCGGCGGCCCAGTTGTCAAAGATGGAAAGCGGTTCATTTTTGGGATCAATAGACATAGGTCGTGGCAGGTTGTGAAAGAATGCGCCGAAAGAGCTCGATTACCCAAATTGATAAATCCGGAAAACGGCAGGGCACACAACGTCAGCCCCCACAAACTCCGAGATGCCTTCGCGGTAAATGCCGTGAAACGTGACGATTCCGGTGATGGACTACGAATGCTCCAAGAGCATCTGGGTCACCAGTCCTTCAACACGACTGCAAAATATCGAAAAGTATCGGGTGAAGAGCAGCAGGAATGGTATCAACGCCTATGGGAGAAAGACCAGCCATGACCTTGCCACTCAAACCCAAACGCGGTGGTTTCCTGCGCCCCTTCGGCTGCGGCTGGTTTATCCGGGAATATCTCTTAGGGAAAGGGCCATATGACTCACCGAAGATAGACCCTACTGTTGGCGCGCCTCAGGCGGTTATCTTTCATGACTATAAGCTGGCACTGATGAAGGCTACCGCTTTCGATAGAGCCACCAGGCTGGAGGAGAAAAAGGCCAGACGGGAACAGCGCCGCGTTAATCCTGAAAATATCGAAGGTCTCGCTCAAAGATTTCTGGCTCGCATGCCCTACAAAGCCCAGGGCTGCCGGTATCACAGCTTCGTTGTCTACTTTTCCAACATCGTGAGGCTAGGTTGGGCGGAA
Organism: Dehalococcoidia bacterium; assembly: GCA_035529555.1. Taxonomy (GTDB): domain Bacteria; phylum Chloroflexota; class Dehalococcoidia; order SZUA-161; family SZUA-161; genus VGNW01. The sequence continues at coordinate 1,167 of DATKWL010000049.1, forward strand.
CTGACCGGGAAAGAAACACTATCGAGCTTTCAGGACCATTACCCGCCGGGTCAACCGCAGAAATATTTCCGCCTTACCAAGCCAGGAAGAAAAGCCACCGATTCTGACTGGGCAAACCCCCTCCGGGCTCTCTACGGCGAGAATTAACAGCTCTTCCTGCCTATCTGGGAGAAGAAGGATTAGCACTGTTTACGATAGAAACAAGCTCCTGTCAACCTTTTAAAGGTGTTTTGCCGAAGTGTTGACTCCTGGCGACGATAGAAACAACCATTTGCCTACAATTTGAAGCTATTGGCAGCTTGCGCTTGCACTTAGTTTTCGCCGAGTTTCACTTCAAAATAGCCATAGAACAAGTCGCTAACACATACCCTTCCAACATTGACATTTAGGCCTTCCTCAATGTTCCCCTCAATGTCAACCACGATGTTCCTCGGGGTCTCTCCGGCGAGGCCCCCTTCGCTAACGGAAATAACCTGGGTCCTGAAGACTGCCAGCGTATCAATCGCTAACCTCTCCATTATCTTCGTCGGCTTGTCCAAAGCTCATAGTCTTGAATGAAGTAAAACACCCGCCCCTTGAAAACGCTACCGCCGAAAATCATGTAAATATAGGTTCATTCTGTTAATGCACAAAACTTCCTTTTGTTGGATGATGATAGAGACTTACTAGCACCTTAATAATTGAATAGCGTCAATTCCGACCTGAACGCTCGCCCTCTTTGAAAGGGGGTAAGTATGAGTTCAAGCATAGTCGCACCAGCACCAGACAGCGATAACGGCAGTCCTCAAGGGCATTGTAGCCGATGTCATAGGGTCTGGACTCTAAATGAGAGGCAGGGCGTTTGTTCGTGGTGTCTTAAGCCAGCAAGCTGTATAACAGCCACGTCAAAGCCCCGCCAGTTCAAGTCTAGGTCTAACAGGCAGAAAAGGCAAGCTCCAGTCCACAGTAACGGCTATGACCACCTAGAGGGCGAATGGCTAACCTACTATAATGTAGCCTCACGCTTTACCGGCAGGGTGAAGCCTCAAGATAAAGAGGACATACTCCACACGATAATTGCTACCCTTGCCGATGTAGAGCGTAACAACGGACACAAGCCGTTTACCGAAGCGGTGATGTATCGGATAGCCAGCCGAACTGTAGCCGACTACTGGTTTAGCCACTACAGTTATAATAGCGGTCTGGACTGTAAACACTGTAGCAAGGCACAACGGCAGAAGTGTAAAGAGGATAGCCTCTATTCCGAGTGTCCCAAAGCTATCAAGCTGGAGAGCCTTAATAAACCTATCATAGACAGTGAAGGGAATACTACCGAGCTTGGGGAACTGATAGCCGATGACAAGGCTCTTGACCTCGGAGCTTGGCTTGATGCCAGAACTTTCCTGTTAGGCTTCCCGCAAAGGCTGTTACTGATAGCCGACAAGCTCAATAGCGGTCAAGCCCTTACGAACAAAGACCGTCAATATCTCTGGTATTGGCGGAGACGAGAACAAAAAAGCCTGTTAGCAACCTAACATTTCAGCCGATTTCGGAGACTAATATAGTGGAAGCACCGATAATGCCAGCGAGTTGCGGGTTATCGGTAGCTTACTACTAGGTGAAGCCGATAGTCTTGCCCACTATCGGATAGCCAATAGGGGGTGTTCAAATAGAACAACTGAATATTGTGGGCAAGCGTTCAGGTAACGGATTTGTAGCTCATAAGGCTACACTGGTAAACGCCCTGAGTCGGGCATTATCCGAAAGGGTTGTGCTTCTGGACTATACCATAGGGCGTAAAGGCTTACTCGGTTATCTCAAGGCTCTAGCTGGTTCAAATATCGTCAAGATAGTGCCAGCTTCCGATAGTGCTAGCGAGACGCAGACTAACGGACAAAAGAGGCTCAAAGTAGCTTGTGGAAGCAATACCAGTTATCTTGAGGACTTGGCTTGGATAGGTGAGAAAACACCGATGACCCTATGCGAGGTCAGGATTAGCCCTAACCGAACAGTCAAGCCGAACATCGGCGGACTGGAGCTAGCGGAAGCCCTTAACAGGGTGTTACCCTTTACCGCTAAAGAGGACAATAGACCTGTCTTACAGTGTGTCCTCTTCAAAGCAAAAGAGGGTAAGCTCACAATGGTGAGTGCCGATGGCTTTAGATTGGCGATGGTAACGCTGGACTATGACGGAGAGGGTGAAGCCCTGATACTTCGTGATGACCTGCGGGGTATTGCCAACGCCTTGAGAAAAGCCCATCGGGTCAACCTGAGCTTTGAGGCAAGCGGGGAAAGCCTAGACGGCACAAGCCTTGTCATTGACACCGAGATAACTCGGTATAAGTGGCGGGGTGCTGATGGGACATTCCCTGATTATGAGAAGCTCATACCTGCCGAGGCGAATGTAACCGCTCACCTTGACACTGTTGAGGCGGGCAAGGCGATTGCCTCACTGAAAGTCCTGGCCGATAGCAAGTCTTACCCGATAGACCTACACCTTAACGGCGGTATCGTGATGTCCAGTCCCGATGATAAAGGGGAAGTTACTATGCCAGCCGATATTGAGGGTGGGGAAGTCAGGGTAAGAATTGACGGAGCTTTCCTT
>DATKWL010000050.1:0-6605 GCA_035529555.1 Dehalococcoidia bacterium
CATAAACCTCGTAGTATAAATTAATTCCGTTAACCTTTGCCTTGGGCACCTCTATCTCCCGGTGTTACATTAGATATTTATCTTTTCTTGGTGAGGTTGAATCCTTATATAGTAGTGTACACATGGGTGCAAATTGATGCAAGCTATCAATAGGAAGCTGCCTCAGCAGCACGGTGTCTTGATTTTGCGTTCAATAGCTTAAAACAGTAGAATATATATGATGCTGCCACATAATCCCGAGTCTGCCTTTCCTTCGAGCAAGGAAAATTTGCCCTACAGGTCTATCTTATTTATTTGTGATGCGAATACCTGTCGCAGCCCTATGTCTGAGGCTATGCTCAAAAAGATGCTGGTTGATTTCGAGGGAAAAACGGACGAGTTTAGAATCACCTCCGCAGGTATATCGCCTAACGCCCGCGATGGCAGCGATATGACATTCGATGCGAGATGGCTGTTGAAGGAAGAGGGGATTCACGTCGAGACTTTCCGCTCCAGGGATTTAAAAAGACATAGGGAGCTTCTGGAGGAAGCAGACCTGGTATTGACTATGAGCCAGGAGCAGAAAAAGAGAGTACATCAACTTGCCGAGGCCAATGGCAAAGAGATATGTACCTTGAAAGAGTTTGTCGGGGAAGCCGGCGACATCGCCGACCCATTTGGCAGAGGAGAAGAGGTGTACGACCAGTGTCGGGATGAGATAAAAAGGTGCCTGTATAAGTTAATCACCAGGTTAATCCCCGATCACTCATTGTAGAAACAGTGAGCATGAATTTCGTAGGGGCGACCCGTCGGGTCGCCCCTACACATGGGTAATGACCTGGCTCTGGTCTGAAAAAACTGAGCTTACTAATAAACTCTGTATGGGCGCGGTTAGCGCGCCCAGGGCGAGGGCACCTCTCCACTACTTGATGTCTGTTGCGGTAGATTTTCTCGTGTCGGGAAAATAATCTTGATGATTATTTGAATTCTAATCCAGAACCGATGCTTTGAGCTCCTTCCATGCTGGGGCGCACGAATTTGACGCAATAACCTTTCATGTATAGCCTCATGCAGGTACTTGTCCTGTTTGTATTTCATATCGATATCAACGGAATACGGGTTCTGCATCATCTTATTCCACCCTTTGCGCTCTGCTGACGTATCAGGTTGCCCAGCGCTTTAATGCCACGTTCAATCTGATCCTCATTCACCGGCGCGAAGCCCAATCTCATGAAGGGCTGGTCGGCAGGCTCTATAAAGAATAGCTCTCCAGGGGCGAAGCTCACATTGTGTTTTAAAGATTCATTGAGCAGTCTTCTTGCCGAGACGTCCTGTGGCAAAGAAACCCATATGGCGAATCCTCCTTCTACTACCGACCATTGGGCACTTTTGGGAAAGTAACGTTCCAGAGCTGCCACCATCGTCATCTGACGGCGCCGGCACAGGCGGCTCACCCGTTTCCAGTGCTTATGTACTTCTCCAGAAGTCAGGTAGCGATTTAAAGCCCTCTGAATTAGCGATGAGGAGCATATATCTGCTGTTCGCTTGAGCATAATCAAACGTTCTCTCAGGGCGCCTCGCGCAACAACATAGCCCAGCCTCAACGCAGGCATCAACGACTTGGAGAACGTGCCGATATGGATTATATTCCCATAGCGGTCGAATGAGGCAACAGGCGGTGGAATGGGGCTGCCAAATCGAATCTCTCGCATATAGTCGTCCTCAAGTACGGGAACGCCGTACTCATGAGCCAGCAGCACCAGTTCCCTTCGTCTTGTCGCGCTCATAATGGCACCGGTCGGGTTATGGAATGTCGGAACAGTGTATATGAGGCGTGGCGATTCCCTTTCGAGAAGCTGTCTGAGTATATCTATACGCATTCCATCAGCGTCAACCGGCACACCAACGACCCTGGCATGCCTTACTTTGAAGGCGGTCAGGGCATTGGGGTACGTGGGATTTTCCATAACAACTGTATCTCCAGGATGCACAAACGCCTGACAGAGCAGGTCGATGGCCTGCTGACCGCCCGACGTTATGATGACATCTTCAGCCTCGGCCTGAATCCCCTGGTGGCGCAAATACTGAGACAGGGTCTGCCGCAGTGGCAGATACCCTGCATTAGCTTCGTAATCAAGGGCTATCCCACCATCCTCGCGAAGTACATTGTTTAGCGAGTTGCGGAATTCGTTGGCGGGCAGGAAGCAGAGGTCGTGGCGCAGAGCGTTAAAAGGAATAGTCCCGCTTTTCCTGGTCCGCCACAGTAAATCCAGTCTCATTCTTTCACTTGCCCAGCCCGGGTCTTTACTCAGCGATTGTTGCCAGCCAGGGGTGGGTTCAGCAGATGTGTCAGGAGTCGCCACAGCCTTTTCCCAGAGCGGCAGAACAAACACCCCGCGTCGGGAATCCCCTTGAACAAAGCCGTCGGCTTCCAGTTCCGCGAAGGCATTGGTCACGGTTATACGGCTGACGCCCAGCTCCTGGGATAGTTGCCTTGATGATGGCAGATATGTTCCATTGGGGAAAGTACCGCTAACGATTTCGGAGCGTAGTGCCTCCTTTATCTGGAGGTACATTGGCCTCTCACTGTATCGCCGCAATTTTAAGACCATCGTTATCACCACCTTAATGACTTACTGGCACTAGCATAATAGCACTAAAATATATAATATGGTATAGCCAGTTTTGGGGAAATCTTTAGTACCAGCGTTGTACGCAGGGCGGGGTCTACAGAGCGATTGACAAAGAATGCGCCTGTTGCTAAGATTCGCCTCGAAAGAGAGGTGGAGAGATGAAATCGCGTTGTGCTGAATGCGGTATGCGCAAACGTGCCGAGAAAAATCCTAAGTCCATAATCAGCAGGATATGGAAATGGCATACGGGCTGGTGCCCCGGCTGGAAGTCGTATCAGAAGGAACTGGCTGAGGAAAAGGTGAAATCAGACCCGAAATAATTGCGTAGGATGGGTAAAATTTGGCAGGGGCACGGCATGCCGTGCCCCTGCATTATAAGCAGGAACTTTATCCGCTGCAATTACGTCTTTAGTTATTAGAAGGGGGCGTAATCCACACGCCTCTGATACAATTACACAAGGGGCTTAAACCCCTTGTCCTGCTGCTTAATGTGGGCTGGGGGGCAGAAAAAGCGTTCAACGCTGTGGAGGAGGAAGCATGAAATCCGTAAGCACTGGTTCCATAGGTATTGCGTTCATTCTTTTGCTTATCATCGCTGTGGTAGCTCCCATCGTGCCGGCATTCACTGATAAAGAGGCCGAAGAGGGAGTCGTAAGCTATATTGCGGTAGTGCCTAAGGTTCTGCAATCGGGGGGACAGGAAGCTGTCTCTCTGACGCTTTTCAACGAGGGGAAACTCGCCTCGGGCATAGTTGAGGTGACTCTGCTCAAGGACGGAAATAAGGTCGTTGGGGCTGAAAAAAGGATCAACGGCAAAGGAACGATTGAGTTCAAGGTTCCCGCAGTTGCAGAAGGCGATTATACCATAAAGGTCAAAGGCGCCGGTTTTGAAGACCAGGCGAATGTAAAGATAGAGAAGGCAGTGCTCACCTTCCTCGAGACCGATAAGCCTATCTACAAGCCGGGCCAGACCATACATATCAGGGCCATCACATTGAATCCCGAGCTCATGCCATCGAGCCAGCCTGTTACTGTTGAGGCCCTCGATGCCAAAGGGATAAAAATCTTCCGTAGCGAAACGACCACCGACGAATACGGCATGGCAACTCTCGAACTGCCGATTTCTCAGGAGCCTAACCTGGGTGTGTGGAAGATAACCGCCGCTTCTGCCGAGGGAAAAACACAGATAGATGTGCGTGTCGAGGAGTATGTGCTGCCCAAGTATGAGGTCAAGGTGGAACTGCCCAAGGAGTGGTTCCTGGTCAACGAGCCGATTAAGGGCAGCGTGGCTGCGGAATACAGCTTTGGCAAGCCGGTGAAGGGCGAGCTTGTCATCAAAGCTTCGAAATACGTCGGCGAGTGGAAAGAGTACGCCACTATCTCCAAGACGATAGATTATCAGACTGATTTTGAGCTTCCTGCTGCGGGATACGTCGCCGGCACGCCGGCTGCGGGCGGTATGGGCAATGTCATGCTGGAGGTCACGGTCAAGGAGAATGCCACAGGTTATCAGGAAAGCACCAGCGAACTGCTCACAGTTGCGTCAACACCTGTAAACATACAGATAATCCCCGAGGGGCCGGTGTTCAAGCCCGGCCTGCCTTTCAACCTGCTTATCATCACCGAGACGCCCGACAACGAGCCTGTAGATGCCAGAGTGCACATGACGGTAACATATCTCAACAAGGACTTCCAGGAGGAGGACAAACAGGAGCAGGAAGTTGATACCACGAATGGGAAGGCGCTTGTTGAGGTAACTGCCCCTGCCGATAGCGTGGCTATGGTTATAGAGGCATTTGAACTTACCCCAGTGTCCTCCACGGAGCCAGCCCAGACCTCCAAGTTGGTGCAGGCTGGCTACTCTCCTTCAGGCAACTTCATTCATCTGGAGCAAATCAGCGAGGGTACGCCCAAAGTAGGAGAAGAAATCAGGTTCAAGGTACATTCCACCAGCGAGGCGGTCAATTTCTACTATGAGGTAGTTGCGCGAGACAGGGTTGTCTTCACTGATTTCACTAAAAGCGATGAGATAGCATTCGATGTAACACCTCTGATGGCACCCTCTGCCAAGCTTCTGGTCTATCAAATACTGCCCAACAGCGAGGTGGCAGCGGATTACCTACCATTTAAGGCTGAGGCAGTATATCCCCATAATGTTATTGTGGAATTCAGCGAGGATGAGGCCGCCCCCGGCGATGGAGTACAGATAAACATCCAGGCCGAGGGCGAGTCGAAGGTTGGTCTGGTGGCGGTGGATAAATCGGTGTATATCCTCGCCGGAAACAGGCTCAATATGCAGCAGGTCTTTGATGAGCTGGAGCGGCTGTACATGGAGCCGCAGGCCGAGTTGCACGAAATCTCAATCTACGAAGGCATCGATGTTAAAGGCGCTAAAGACATTTTCGATGACGCTGGCGTGGTGGTGCTCAGCGATAGCAAGATACCCGAGGGCGAGCAGTATAAGCTAGAATGGGGCCCCGGTATCTGGGACGAGGCGATAAGATTCTTCTCCGGAGCAGGGGTAAAGGGGATGGCGGGCGGAGTCGTGATACTTGCTCCTAGTGCGGTCCCAGGACCTGTTGGCAGTCAGGTAGAGCTTGCCGAAGTACAGAGGATAAGACAGTACTTCCCCGAGACCTGGATATGGCAGGAGGTGGTCACAGGACCCGATGGAAAAGCCACTGTGCAGGTAGAGGTGCCTGATTCAATCACCACCTGGATGCTGCGCGCTGTGGCTCTGTCCAAGAGCAATGGGCTGGGCATAGCGGAAGACCAGCTCACGGCGTTCCAGCCGTTCTTCCTCAGTGTTGATTTGCCCTACTCCGCAATAAGGGGCGAGGAGTTCCCGGTCAGGATAGCGGTGTACAACTATCTGGATGAGACTCAGAGCGTGCAGGTGCAGATTGAGGATGCGGAATGGTTCGACCTGCTCGATGTCTCTGAAAAGACGATTGATATAGCGGCAAACGAGGTCGGCGGCGTGGAGTTTATGATAAGCCCGACCAAGCTCGGAATTAACGAAATGAAGGTTTCCGCCAGGAGCACCCAGGCTGCCGATGCGGTGATTAAGACTCTCATCGTAGCACCTGAAGGTGTTGCCAGGGAGTTCGTGGAAAACCTGGTGCTCTCCGCTGGAGTGAACAGGGTAGTAGATACCTCCATCCCGCCCTTTGTAGTTGCGGACTCAGGCAGGGCATACATAGCAGTGACCTCCAGCTATCTGACTCAGACCATCGAAGGGCTGGAGGGCTTAATTCAAATGCCGTTCGGCTGCGGCGAGCAGAACATGATTGTTTTCGCGCCCGATGTATATATCACCAAATACCTTACTGAGTCGGGGCAGCTCAAGCCCGAGATAATGGCCAAAGCAGAGAAACTGATGATAACGGGCTATCAGAGAGAGCTGGTTTACCGACGTAGTGACGGCAGCTTCTCCGCCTTCGGCGAGAGCGATGAGAGCGGCAGTCTGTTCCTCACTGCCTTTGTGTTGAAGTGCTTCTCTCAGGCGGAAGACCTGATTTACATAGATGACAGCATACTCGATGAGGCTGAGGATTGGATTATCAGCCATCAGAATGCCGATGGCTCTTTCGACCAGGTCGGCTTTGTCCATCATCAGGAGATGCTGGGAGGTCTGGAAGGCAAGACGGCGCTGACCGCCTATGTTGCCGTAGCTCTGCTGGAATCCGGAGAGCAGGCAGCTTCCGCCAAAGCAATCAGTTATCTTGAAGGTCAACTCGACGAGATAGACGATGCCTACACTATGGCGATTGCAGCCTATGCGCTGGAGCTGGGCGGAAGCGCTCTTAAAGACCAGGCCTACAACAAGCTTATGGAGATGGCAGAGGAAGATGAGAACGGCCTGCACTGGGGCGATATGGAAGAGCCCATACCGCTTAAAGAGGCGAACCCCTGGGAGTTCAACAAGAGTACGGTTATCGAAGCTACCGGCTATGCCACGCTGGCCCTGATAAAGCACGGGGATGCGCTGAAT
>DATKWL010000051.1:0-5716 GCA_035529555.1 Dehalococcoidia bacterium
GCCTGCGCATGACACAATTGCAGAGCTGGAATTTAAAGCTAAATTGGTGAATCTTAGAGCTACTTCTCTTGCACAAAGAAGATTACCACTCTGTCAAACGGGACGAATCTCAGTCAAGTCCTATAACCATTCCTCCCGGAACGACTACTATGCCTTTATCTGATATTATGCAGCCTTTCCTTGTATCTGCCTCCAGGTCATATCCTATTGAAACACCGGACTTGACTCTCACATCTTTGTCGATGATAGCCCGCCGTACCCTGGCGCCAGGCTCTATATTGACATCATTGAGTATTATCGATTCCTCTACTAAAGCATCTCTTTCCACGACTACGTCTGGAGAAAGAATAGATCTCCACACCACCCCTCCACTAATGATGCAACCATCAGCCACCATAGAATCCGGCGACCTTCCTCCGAAGACAAACTTGGTCGGAGGCAATGACCTCTCATAAGCTCTGAAAGGCCACTTTTCTCCATAGAGATTGAAAGGGGGGTCAACCCCCAAAAGCTCCATATTTGCTTCATAGTAAGAATCTATGGTGCCAATATCCTTCCAGTAGGAAGAGTCATGGGTCCTATCAACTAGAATCTTGTATCTTGTGCCCTCTCTTACTTCAACCACGAAATCCTCAATCTTGTTCTCTTTCTCGTAATCGTAGGCAAAGACGTTACGACCCCTGCTGATTGCCCTGGGAATGGCACCTTTGCCAAAGTCGTCTTCCGGCTCATGTAAAGCTTCTCTCAGGGCACTGGCTTTAAATGCATAGATTCCCATTGACCCCAAGACAGAGTCCGGAGCATCCGCAATCGTCATTGGCTGCCCTGGCTTTTCCTCGAATCCAACTACATTGCACTTTTCATCTACCTCAAGCACCCCGAGCCTTCCAGCAGCCTCTTCTGCCCTCACCCTGATAGCCGATAATGTGAGATCCGCTTTCCTCATCTTGTGATAGGCGACCATCTGAAGGTAGTCCATCTTGTAGATGTGATCACCAGATAGAATCAGGATAGTCTCAGCGTTATTTTCCTTGATTAGGTCAAGGTTTTGCCGTATAGCATCAGCCGTACCACGGTACCAATTCCCACCTGTCTTCTGCTGAGCAGGCACACAGTATATGTAGTCCCCCAACCTTGAACTCGAGATGCCCCAGCCATCTTGAATGTGCTTATTTAACGAGTCTGACAGGTATTGCGTAAGAACAAAAATCTGGCGGATGCCTGAGTTAATGCAATTGCTCAGCACAAAATCGATGATGCGGTATTTGCCAGCGAAAGGAACAGCCGCCTTAGACCGCCCACTTGTTAGAGGTAGTAGCCTCTCACCTGCGCCACCCGCCATTATTACTGCCAGTACGCTGTTCAATGTTGACCACCAAGTAACAAACTAACCATGGACCTACCCCTATAGTACCTTTTCCTCTATGAAGATAGAGTCGTCCCAAGTGGCTTTCAGCGTGTAGGGATTCCCCCTTGCCTCTCCTGCCAAACCATCTCCCGTCCGGCCACGAGTTTCCTCGCTTGACTTCGAGTGCTACTGTTTTTAAGCCTTGCTGAAAGCTCGTCGTCGCCGATTACATCCTCAACCCATTTGCTGAAATCGTTCCTATCCACAGTGACGTGGTATCGAAAGGTCTCCTCCGACATTTCCCGTAGAGCGACGCTGAGTTCCCCCAGGTTCTTCATCACGCGGCCATCGTGGCACCAGAATACCTTATCTGTTGAAACATCTGCTTGCCACGATTTCCTTACTGCCCTGGTCAATACCCGGAGCGCTCTATCTCCATTCTTCCCTATGCTATACATCTTAGTCCCGCACACAGAACACACACCCTTAGTCGCTGGCTTTCCATTCTTCATGGTTAAGCTCTGGGCATTTCCCATTTCCCTTTTTGTGCGGCACTTTAAACAATATGCTTGCATCAGACTGCCTCCTATCTTTTTTCCAGAATAACCCATTTAAAGAGTTGAAATCCGGGAGTGAATTGTATCGTCATTCGGGCCCGAGCCCCAGTCTCTTCTCTGCCTTGGCAATTATCTCGCGGGTAGTGTCAATCATATCCTGACTTACGGAGACCGAGGTGATACCCCATTCTACGAGCTTCTCGGTAAGCTCAGGGTAAACTGATGGCGCCTGCCCACAGATAGAGCAGGTAACACCCATGCTCCTGGCTACTTTGACAGCTCTTTCCAGGAATATCATGACAGCTTCATCCCTTTCGTCGAAGAGCTTGGCCAGTTTGGCGTTATCCCTGTCAACACCCAGGACAAGCTGGGTCAGGTCATTGGAGCCGATGGAGATACCGTCGATGCCCACAGCCAGGAACTTCTCAAGCAGGATGACGTTAGACGGCACCTCAACCATCATCCAAAGTTTGAAGTCGTCAGAGCGCTTCAGCCCCTCGGCTTCCATAATCTCTTTGGTTCTGGCTAGCTCTTGGACGGTTCTAACGAAGGGAATCATCACCCAGAGGTTGTTATAATTTTCCCTTACCTTCTTTATTGCGGCTAACTCTAACTTGAATGTGTCAATATCAAAAATGTATCTCGAGGCTCCTCTGTAGCCGAGCATCGGGTTTTCTTCAATTTCTTCGTACTTTTGGCCACCTTTCAAAGCTCTGTATTCGTTAGTCTTGAAATCAGTAGTTCTGTAGACTACCTGGCGGGGGTGGAACGCCTTGGTAAAGGCAGTTAACCCTGCCGCAAGCTTATCAACAAATTCCTGACCTCGATTCTGTTCAATCATGTAACTGGGATGCTCGCCAATCTGGGCTACGATGAATTCAGCCCTCAGCAGGCCTATGCCATCTACATCACGAGAGGCTACCCTATCCACTAGCTCTGGTTGTGCTAAGTTTACCAGCAGCTTGGTCCTGGTCTTTATTTCGGCTCTGGCTTTAGCCTCTTCCTTTTTGGCAATTTCTATCTTACCCGCGAAGACCTTGCCGTTTCTGCCGTCTACAGTAATCACCTGTCCGTCTTTCAGCGTCTTCGTTGCCTTTTCGGTACCAACAACACAGGGGATACCCATCTCCCGGCTGACAATAGCAGCATGGGCGGTTCTGCCGCCACGGTCGGTAACAATGGCCACTGCCCGCTTCATAGCCGGAACGTAGTCGGGCGTGGTCATTTCAGCAACCAGCACATCACCTTCAAGCACCCTGTCTATTTGAGAAGGGTCGGTGACTATTCTCACAGGTCCCCAGGCGATACCGGGACTGGCAGGTGCTCCGGATAGGAGCGCTTCCGCTACAATCTCAGGCCCTGCTTCAACCTTTTTCTTAATGGTGGTTACCGGTCGGGTTTGCACTATATAGATTTTGCTATTCTCTTTTGCCCATTCAATGTCCTGGGGGAATTGATAATGTTCCTCTAAACGCTTCCCTAATTTAGCCAGAGTAATAATATCCTCGTCACTTATCTTTTGCTGCGCTTGCTCTTCAGAGGTGAGGACAATCTTCATATTGGCGTCTTCACCTTTGCCCTTTTCGTTTCTGATAAGTTTCCATTCCTGTTTTTTAACTTCTTTTTCAATAATATTCAACTCATCTTTGCTAACAACAAAGTAATCAGGAGTTACATCACCCGAGACGATCATTTCGCCCAGTCCATGGATGGCTTCTATGGTTATCTTATTACGGTCGTTCGTTATTGGTTCCACGGTGAACATCACTCCGGCAGCTTCAGACTGAACCATCCTCTGTACCGGAACGGCGATGCGCACTGAAGAGTGGTCAAAACCGTGATGCACTCGATAAAATATAGCGCGTGCCTCGAAGAGAGATGCCCAGCATTTGTGAACGGCGTGTAGGACCTCGTCTTCACCTTCAACATTGAGATATGTCTGCTGTTGGCCGGCGAATGAAGCTTCGGGCAAGTCTTCTGCAGTCGCTGAAGAGCGAACGGCAACCAGTCCCCTGCCCATCTGTCTATAGGCATTGCGAATTTCAGTGGCTATTTCTGTCAGCATCGGTGCTTCTAAGAATATCTTTTTTATTTCGGCGGAGACTTTCTGGAGTTGTTTGATATTGTCGACATCGAGTGGCCCCAGTAAATCGTAGATTTTCTTCTCGATTCCGGTTCTTTGCAGGAAGGTAAAATAGGCATCGGTGGTTATAATAAAGCCCGGGGGCACGGGGATACTGGCTCTGGTCATTTCACCCAGATTTGCCCCCTTACCACCGACAAGGCTCAAATCATTTTTGGTGACTTCATTGAACCAGACAATAGCCCTGTGCTTGCGGCTCATATTCTTCCTGCCTCCTATTTCTTTGACTCCAGTTATGCTTACCATCAATTTTACCTCCAGGAGAATAGGAGAGCAAGGTCGGCCTCACCCACCCCATAAAATGTCTGCTTTGCTAATTCCCAGCGGGCCTGGGATTCTGCTGAACCTGCCCGGTTAGATGATCTCAACCAGCTCGATATCGAAGGTGACATCTTTACCCGCTAGAGGATGGTTGGCGTCCAGTGTCACGCAGCATCCTGTTATATCGATCACCTTTAACAGGGACACCTTGCCATTCTGTTGACAGATGTCAAGTCCCAGGCCGACGGATGGTTTGACGTTATCGGGGAACTTGTTCCGATGAACTGCCAGCACCATTTCTTCATGGCGTGGGCCGTATGCTTCGCCGGCCGCTATCTTGACAGTTCTCGATTTGCCTGGTTTCATCCCGACCACCGTTTGCTGAAATGCCGGTATCAGACTGGATTTCCCGATCTTGAATTTCAGGGGTTTATATCCGCAAGAGGTTTTAAATACCGTACCATCATCCAATCTGCCGGTGTAGTTAATCCTTACAGTATCACCATTTTTTGCTAGTGGCATGGTCCCCTCCTTATACGCCAGATGGCGAGAAAGCGAAATGCCGTATCCCCGGGTGATGTAAGGAGCAACTCAGCTCTTGACTTCCGGGACAACATTACTTACCTTACTTACCTTATTGGCTCTGGAGTACCATGCTTTTTGGATGGTGCTCCATGAACTGCAAAACTGCTTGGCTTCTCCGCACTTCTTGCAGACACCGTAATTCTTCTCATCGAGTAACCAGTAATGGATGCACTCACCGCCATTGCTATTCAACGTTCCCTGCTTGTTCTCCATCTCAACCTCCTCAGACAGAATGGGAAGGCCGCCGCTGACGACTAATCCTGTAATCATCCGCCTTTACTGCGACCTTAACCGAAGGCACCACACCTGAGTGGGCTCTTTTAAGATTGGCAACCACGATGTTGTGGCTATGCGAACCATACTCGTAATTCGCTATGCGAGGTCCTGGTCAAATCAGCTTAAGAGCACTTCAAAGGGAAAGTGGTTACGCGCTGCAGAAGCGAAGAACGTGGTGTGATGCAGACAACATGATGTGTAACAAAGGGGGATCGGGGGCACCATTCCCAACAGCCCGTTATTTCCCCAGCCTGACCCATCAAACCGACTTGATAGAGCAGCGGAAGCTAACTACTTCCCTTGATTCTACCGCCTCGATTTTGAGTAGCAGTCAGAGCAGTACACCGGGCGCCCGGTTCGGGGTTCGAAGGGTACCTGGGTGTTCTTGCCGCAAGATGCGCACACAGCAGCGTGCATTTCTCTTTGCTGTCTATAGCCGCCGCCGTCTCTGCTGCCATAGCCGTTACCGCGCTGTTGTTTTCGGGCTGCCCGGCACTCGGGACAACGCCCGGGCTCATTGGTGAAGCCTTTGGAAGCGAAGAACTC
>DATKWL010000052.1:0-3948 GCA_035529555.1 Dehalococcoidia bacterium
GTACTTGGGTACAACCAGAGTCCAGATTTGTCCCTGAGTCTGGTAGAGACCCTGCATGACTGCAGCGGCAGAATTGTAATCAGGTACAAATAGAACGCGCGACACATCGGAGTGCTCGCCCAGCATCGCCTCAGCCATAGAGGGGTCCTGATGGGACTGCTCGTTCTTGGCGTTCTCCCAGACGTGGCTGGTAAGAATCAGCGGGATTGAGAGCCAGCCTTGTCTGCAAACGCCCAGTTCCTTGCAGTGTTTGGCGAAGATTATCTCCTGACGCACCACTCCGTGCATCTTGGTGCCGAATGCCTCGTAGGTGGCTATGAGATTGATGCCGCCCTTGTTTGCCAGGGCTGCTGAGGCTATGGCCGACTCATTGAGAGCAGTTATAACAGCTCCCTGAATATCCTCGGGTATGCCGGGCTCGGGGTCGGTAACGCGGAACTTCAACGTATCCAGCGTTTTGAGCAACCGATTGGAGCGCATCTCGTCGGGGTTGCCGACCCTCGGCCTCAGATTAGGATTAGCTTGAACAGTGGCGAGAAACATTGCGTCCACAGCGTGCATGGGTGACGTGCGTGTCCATTTGGATATTTCTCTTCTATCTGCAGGTACAGGACGGGAGACCAATTCCGGGATGTTATTAAGTTTTATATCTCGATTTGCCAGCGAGTGGTCTCGCTCTTTGGGACGTCCCGAAGTTTGATGATGCTGCAGCTTATCGATTGCTTCTTTCAAATCGGCTAGAGCCACCCACAGACGGCGAGCGCCTTCGTTGAAATTCCTGGCCGCTATTGGATCAGTGTATGGATTGGAGCCAAGGGGCAAATTGTGGGCAAGATTCGTTCCTGCGCCGTAGAAACCAGCGCCCTTGGGTGCTACGGCGATGCCGTAGGGAAGACATATCGGGTATCTTTCCTTGCCTGCTTTTACAGCCTCTACGGCAATCTCTATTCGGCGCTCCATTTCGAAGATAGCCCAGACGAAGGCTGCGGGGTCTTTACCATCGAAGATTATGGGGTCGAAGCTGTTGAGTCTCAGGTGTTCCACAAACCATGCTACGCCGCCTTCTTGAGACATGGTTGTTCTCTGGTCTATGCGACGCCCATTGTTAATCATTATCGGAGTGACCAAGCCACAATCATTGGCACGCCACCAGCGCGGAATCCAGTCACTTCCCCTCTCCTCCTCAAAGGCGCCGTCGCTGAGGAAGACAACCAGCCTTTCTCCGGGCAGTGGCATATGGACATATTGCAGTTCCACGAAGCCAAGGTAACCAGCCTCAGCCATGCCACCTGCGGTGTGAGCATTAACATGGCTGCCCAGGGGCGAGTCCTGCTTGCCATCTGCCCCGATTTTATAGGAGTAGAAATCTCTCACATAGCGGGTAAGCCCAGCATCGGTTAACAAATAGCGTTCGGCATGAGCAGCGGTCATGTTGTCGAGAAGTAGGTTCACTGTATCTACGGCCGCCACGCAGTGACCCTGGCCCATAATCCAGGAGCGTGTATGGTTTGTTATGGCGTTGATAGCCATGTAGCCAGCATAGGCGGGAACCATGTTGAGCACGCCGCCGGTGTGTCCCTCAGGGTTTGGCTTGAAGTCATCGCGACTCAGGCTACGGCCATCCAGGTAAATATTCCGTGCGTAAGTCTCATGGACTGTTATCCACATGGCGGCGCTGGCAATTCGGTCTGCTGCGTGGAGGATGTCGAAAACCGGCACGCCATCGCCTTTTATCCCTTTTGAGGCGAGGTGGTCTGCCATGGCAAAGACACGCGCCTGAGTCTCTTCACTGTGCTGGATAACACCATAACCTTCTGCCCAGCGATTGGCTGCCGGGTTCTCTCTTCTATATTGGGCGACCGATTTTTTCGTGGTTGTTGATTTGGAGCTTTTGCCCTTAGCCATTTCCCCCTCCTTAGCTGCTGCTTGAGTCAGGGTCCGCTCAAACAGCTTGCGGTATCGCGAGCTATAATCACCGCCTCATCCACCGGTATCACATAGGCGTGTATCTTCGCTTCATCTGAACTTATTCTCATCTCAGAGCCTGTTGCTGCATTGTTGCGTTCTGCATTGACGATAAGGCCGCACCACTCCATGCCGCTGCAGATGCGCGCTCTTATCTCCGCGGAGTTCTCACCGATGCCACCGCCGAATATAATAGCATCCGCTCCTCCGAGGGCAGCCAGATACGACCCTATGTACTTGCGCACCCGATAGCAGAACATCTCAATGGCCAGAGATGCCTTAGCGTTGCCAAGGCTCTCCGCTTTCAGTAGCTCTCTCATATCATGGGAGAGCCCCGATATGCCCAGCAACCCCGACCTCTTGTTGAACAGGTTTTCCACTTCATCGATATTAATGCCCTCACGGTCTGCCAGGAAACCGCCGAGCGAGGGGTCTATGTCACCGCATCTAGTACCCATTATCAGCCCCTCCAGTGGGGTGAAACCCATAGAGGTGTCAACGGAACGCCCGCCTTCAATCGCAGTGGCGGAGCAACCATTGCCGAGTTGTAATGTGATTAGCCTGACCTGTCCTATGGGTTTGGAGGCAATTTCAGCATAGCGCTCTGCCATATAGCGATGCGCCAGACCATGAAATCCGTAGCGCCTGATTTTGTGTTCCTGAGCAAGCTCTAGAGGGATAGCGTATTGTGAGGCTTGATCCGGCATGGTTCTGTGAAATGCGGTGTCGAATGTTGCCACCATCGGCATACGTGGACCAAGCACTGCCCTGGCAGCTCGTATTGCCTTCAGGGAAGGCTTGTTATGCAAGGGTGCCAGGTCGCTTAGCGACTCGATAACATCTATTACTTCATCAGTGATAACTATTGGTTCGACAAAGCGGTCGCCACCGTGCACAACACGATGTCCTATCGCTTCAATTCCATCATGTTCCAGAAAACCCTGTACTTTCAGCCAGTAAAGCACTCGTCGAGTTGCGGCATCATGGTTTACCAGAGTATTATCTCCAGCCGTTCTTTCACCGTTCTCAACAATAAACTCGGTCTTTCCCGTGTCTCCTATCTTGTCCACAATGCCGCTGGCAAGCTTTCGTTCCCCTTCCGTCTCGATGACATGAAACTTAAGGGTCGAGCTTCCACAGTTTATAGCCAGGACTTTCATTTTGACTCCTAATCCCCCTACGCCCCCTTTGGGAAAGGGGGGAATCTGGTCAAGTGCAGCACGATTTATCCTGTCCTTTCCCGAGTTTAAATGCACGCTTTTCCATGGCCTTGACCTTATTCAGGCGACGTTGGTGCCGTGCTTCTTTAGAGAATCGAGCATTGAGGAAGGCTGTTGCCAGTTCGGTAGCGAGCTCAATACCGATGACCCGTGCACCCAGGCAGAGCAAATTCATATCGTCGTGTTCTACTCCCTGGTGAGCTGAATATGTGTCCTGGCAGAGGCAGGCGCGAACTCCGGGGGCTTTATTGGCAGCGATGCAGGCACCCACGCCGCTGCCGCATACCAGTATGCCGCGTTGGGCTTTACCTGAAGCTACTGCCCTGGCAACAGCTTCGGCAAAGTCAGGATAATCGTCATCGGGGTCAAACTTGTGTGCACCGAGGTCTTGGATATCGAATTGTTTACGGAGTCGTTCAACCAACTCGCTCTTGAGCAAAAAGCCTCCGTGGTCGGCTCCAATCGCCACGCGCAACTTTGTATCTTTCTTTGCCATGGATTACCTCCCATAGGTTGCATAGTATAACCTATAGAGAATAGAAATTCAGGATACATATTAAACATTGTGCGTGAAGAAGTCATAACATGAAAGGGGTAAAAACTTAAAAAGTTATCACATTTGGGGGGCACAGCGCCCCTACCATTAATCTTCCTCTGCTACCTGTGCCAGGTGGCGGGCTTTAAGACGCCCTGACTGCGTGAGCAGCTTCTTGCGTAATCTGAGGCTCTTGGGGGTTACCTCGACCAGCTCATCATCTTTGAT
>DATKWL010000053.1:0-7755 GCA_035529555.1 Dehalococcoidia bacterium
GACCGATAAACCATTCGGCATAAATATCAACCTCTTCCCCATGGTGAGCCCGTTACCGGTAGAAGAATATATTGAACTCGCTTTCGAAGAAGGCATCAAGATTATCGAAACCTCGGGCCGCAGTCCTGAGCATCTCGTCGACCGCATAAAGAAAGGCAACGCCAAATTGATGCACAAATGCGCTAGAGTAAGGGATGCCATAACAGCCGAGCGCGTGGGTGCTGATATCATCGAAATTGTGGGTTATGAGTGTGGAGGCCACCCAAGTACAGAACAAATCAGCAGCCTTGTCCTCATCCCCCAGGTTGTGGACGCAGTGAAGGTTCCTGTAGTAGCCGGCGGCGGCATTGCCGATGCCCGCGGGTTTGTTGCGGTCATGGCACTGGGAGCCGAAGGTGTTTTAATGGGCACAAGGTTCATGGCTACCAAAGAATGTCCCATCCACCAGAATTATAAAGAGCGCCTCATAAACACGCAGTCAACCGATACTATGATGGTCCTGCGTACCCTGACTGACCCGATTAGAGTGATGCGCAATGAGTTGATGATGAAGGTTGACGAAATGGAGCAAAAGGGCGCTGCGGCGGAAGAGATAATATCAATGGTCGCAGGGCAAAAGAGTCTGAAGGCAATGGAGGTAGGGGATGTGGAAGGAGCGCTGCTCGCCTGCGGTCAGGTTGTGGGACTGGTGCACGACATACCAACGGTGAAAGAGCTTGTTGACAGAACTATGGCAGAGGCTATAGCTATTTACGAGCGACTGGGCAAAACTCTGGGCAAGAAAAGCTAGAAGTATTATTTAAACTAAAAAATCTGAAGGCATCGCCATAAGAAGGGAGCCGTGATGGATTTCCGATTCACACCGGAGGAAGAAGCTCTAAGAAAAGAGTTTGACGACTTTTTCAGAGAAGAGATGAAGAACGCCCCACCTGAGTGGGGCACCTCCATGGAGGCTATGTTCGGTCTGGATGCGTGCTGGGAGTTCCACAAGAAGATGGCCAAAAAACTGGCAGCGAAGGGCTGGCTCTCCCGCCCCTGGCCCAAAGAATATGGCGGACTGGATGCCCCGCTCATAGAGCAATTTATCTTCAGCGAGGTTCAGGGATACCACAGGGGGGCCGGTGTTGACCCCTGGGGAATTCAAATGCTGGCACCGACCTTGCTGGTCAGCGCCAGCGACGAGCAAAAGAAGGAACACCTGCCTTACATAGCGCGTGCAGAGCGATTCTGGACTCAATTATGGAGCGAGCCCGGCGCCGGTTCCGACCTTGCATCTCTTACAACTCGCGCCGTGAAACAGGGGGACCACTATGTTGTCAACGGGCAGAAAATCTGGACCAGCGGCGCACACCGCGCAGACTGGGGATTCCTCCTCGCCAGAACTAATCCCGAGGAAAAAAGAGGCAGAGGAATCTCTTTCTTCCTGGTAGACATGAAAACACCGGGCATAACCATACGTCCCATCCTCAGCCTGGAAGGCTCTCATCTATTCAACGAGGTTTTTTTAGATGATGTTCGTATCCCTGCAAAAGACCTGGTGGGCGAGGAGAACCAGGGATGGTTGGCTTCCCAGATGACATCCAACTTCGAGCGTTCCATGATAATGCTGTTCGCCTTCCTCAAGCGGGAGTTAGAGGAACTTATTGAACTTTGCAAAGAAATGAAGATAGGTGGCAGGGTTATCGCCGAAGACCCTATTGTTCGGCACAGGCTGGCTCAACTGGCAATAGAGATAGATGCAGGACGCGCTTTTGCCTACTCTGTTGTCTGGAATCAGCATAAGGGCGGTTTGGTAGCGTCAGGCCACATGGCAGCAGCAGCTAAAGTGATCGCCACCGAACTTAATCAACGCTTTTTCTATATCGGATGTCAAATACTGGGACTCTTTGGCCAAGTAAAGGAATCCAAATGGGCACCTTTGCAGGGCAAATATGAGAAGGAATATCAGCAGGGCGTGAGCCTCAACATGGGTGGAGGCACTTCTGAGATAATGAGAAATCTTGTCTGCACACTGGGTCTTGGATTACCCAGAAGTTGGTAGCGTAAACATAATATTAGGAGGAGAATTAATGCCCAAGAAAGGGACAGCTAAAACCACAAAAATACCGAGAGAAGTAGTCATGGTTGATTTTGCACGGAGCCCCTTCGGAAGGGCGAGCCAGAAGAATCCTGGCTTCTTTGCCCACATGCGTGGGGACGACCTGGCAATCGCCGTCGTTAAGGAGCTGCTAAGGCGAACCAGGCTGACACCAGACATGATTGATGAGATCACGATGGGAACGCCAAATCTGACTGGTGAACAGCAGAACCCGGGCAGAACGGTTGCCTTGCTAACCTGTCGCTATGAGACCCGTGCTTTGAGCGTTGACCGCGCGTGTACATCGAGTATGGCAGGCGCTCAATTCGGCATTATGGCCATCCAATTGGGTTTGGAAGATATTATCATCGGTGGAGGCAACGAGAGCTGTTCTCACTTCCCCATCCCTCTGTTCACTGCCAATACAGACATGGACACATTCATAAAAGATGCTATAGCCAGCGGTGCAGCCGCGCGGGGTAACCCCAATCCCAAGCTGTGGGATGTCGTCGACGCCAATACAATGATAGGCATGGGTAATACCGCAGAGAATATGGCAGAGATGTTCAATATCTCCAAAGAAGAGCAAGATATATGGGCATGGAAAAGCAACATACGTGCTGCCGCAGCCTACAGGGAAGGCAAGTTTAAGCACGAGATAATACCCATGGAAGGCATATTCCCGGATGGAACAACCAAAATCGTCGATTATGATGAGAGTGTAAGAGCTGATTCAAAGCTGGAAAAGATACGCAATCTCCCACCCATTTACAAGCTGGGTGGTACAGTCGATGCGGCCAATTCCTCTAAAGAGGCCGACGGTGCCACAGCAGGCGTGTTTATGTCAAAGGATAAAGCCAGGGAGCTGGGGCTAGTCCCGATGTGCACCGTAAGGGCCTTAGCTTGGGAGGCATGTGACCCCAGGATTATGGGATATAGTGCTACCTTGGCGTCGAAGAAGGCCGTACAAAGAGCAGGCTTAACCCCCAAAGACATAGACCTCTGGGAGTCGAACGCAGCCTTCGCAGTAGCGCCTATTGTTCAGTGCAAAGAACTGGGTATTGACCACGAAAAGATGAATGTCAACGGGGACGCCTGCTGTATTGGCCATGCCATAGGGGCAAGCGGTATGCGTATGGTAGGCACTCTGGCTCATGAGATGAATCACCGCAAAGTCAGATATGGCTGCGCAGCCATATGTGGCGGTTACGGTCAGGGAACTGCGATGGCTATAGAAAGAGAAGAGTACTGGGACGGGCATCGCGCCTGGCTCAGCTAGAAACAGCGCCGTTATACACAGTTGCCAAGGTATTTATTTAACTTGAGGTTATTAGGGAGGTTAACATGAATCTCGACCTGACAGAAGAACAGGAAATGCTAAGAACATCGGCGCGGGATTTCCTGACCAAGGAGTGCCCCAAAACACTCGTTCGCAAGCTGGAAGAGGAAGAAAAGGGTTACTCCCCGGAGCTCTGGAGCAAGATGGCTGAACTGGGCTGGCTGGGCCTAGTGCTCCCCGAGGAATACAATGGCATGGGAATGGGGTTCATGGACCTCATTATCCTGCTTCAGGAGATGGGCCGAAATATCGTGCCCGGCCCATTCTTCAGTACAGTGGTCTTAGGCAGCCTGCCCATTCTCTCCGCAGGCACCGAGGAGCAGAAAAAAGAGTTTCTGCCCAAGATAGCCAGCGGGAAGATGATTTTCACCATCGCTATTACCGAGCCCAGCGCCAGATATGATGCTGCAGGGATAGAGGCTAAAGCTACAGCCCAGGGAGACAGCTTTGTTATCAATGGCACCAAACTCTTTGTGGAGAACGCCCACATCGCCGACTACCTGATTTGTGCCACCCGAACCAAGAAAAGCAAAAAACCCGAGGATGGGATTACCTTGTTCCTGGTCGACACCAAGAATCCTGGCATCAAATGCGAGGTCATGCCCACCATCGGAGCCGATAAGCTTTGTGAAGTTGTTTTCGAGGATGTCGAGGTCCCCAAGAAGAACATGCTGGGCCAACTACATAAAGGCTGGCCTATAGTAGCCAGGGCTATGGAACAGGCTGCAATTGCTAAGTGCGCTGAGATGGTCGGAGGCTGCGAAGCCTCTATGGATATGACGCTTGCCTATGTAAAGGAAAGAGTACAGTATGGCAGACCTATCGGCAGCTTCCAGGTAATTCAGCACTACTGCGCCAACATGTGGAGCAATGTTGAAACCAGCAGAAACATCCTTTACATGGCTGCCTGGAAGGTTGCAGAAGGCTTACCGGCCGCCAAGGATGTTGCGGTGGCAAAAGGATGGATTAACGAAGCTTACAAGTTTGTCACAGAGAGAGCAATGCAGTGCCACGGCGCTATTGGCACCACCAGAGACCACGATATAGGGCTCTATTACAGAAGAGCCAAAGCCGGTGAACTGGCATTCGGCGATACCGATTTCCAAAAGGAATTGGTAGCCCAGAGTCTGGGACTCTAAACCCATCTTCTATTTTAGCGAGGGGAGATATTATGGACTTTCAGTTTACTGCCCAACAGGAAACCTTCAGGCAAGAGGTTCGCGAGTTTCTGCGCAAGGAACTGGGCCCGGATTGGAAAGGCGGGAAAACACAGGAGATGTTCAGCCCTGAATTCAGCCGCAAGTTGGGCAAGAAGGGCTGGATAGGTATAGGATGGCCCAAGGAATACGGGGGGGGCGGCCGCCCCCATATGGACCAGCTAATCTTCGGCGAAGAGATGCTATACGGCAGGGCGCCTGCAGCCGCCCACATCTTGGCACAGAATATGGTAGGGCCTACCCTCATCAATGTCGGAAGCGAGGAGCATAAGAAAAAGTTCCTGCCTATGATTTTAAGCGGAGAGGTCGTGTTTTGCCTGGCTTATACCGAGCCTCAAGCAGGCTCCGACCTGGCGTCTTTACAGACCAGCGCCGTGGCTGATGGGGACTATTTCAGAATAAATGGACAAAAGACTTTCATCAGCTTTGCCGGTGAGGCTCACTACGGCTGGATTGGAGTTAGAACAGACCCCAATGCTCCCAAAAAACACAGAGGTATCAGCATTTTCATCGTCGACATGAAGACTCCCGGTATCACAACACGCGAGTTGCATACCATGTTCGACCACACGCTATACGAAGTATTTTTCGATGATGCCAAAGTTCACAAGAGTTGCGTGGTAGGGCAACTGAATCAGGGCTGGTACTATATTACCCAGGCTCTCGACCACGAAAGGGTTTTCATGGCAGCCACCATAGCAGGCTACCAGCGCATATTCGATGAGATAGTAGAATATGCTAAAGTAACAAAACGCAACGGTATACTCCTTAGCAAAGACCCCATCATTCAGCAAAAGCTGACTGAGATGGCAATCGAACTCCATGTGGGGCGTCTATTGGGCTATCGCCTCGCCTGGCTCCTTGAGCAGGGCATTGTCCCCTTCGCTGAGGCATCTATCTCCAAAGTCTTCACCAGTGAACTTGAGAAACGTCTGGGTAATCTGGGTATGCAAGTCCTCGGCTTATACGGTCAATTGCAACAAGGCGCCCGCCATGCCCCTTATAACGGATATCTGGAGTGGGAATATAGATTCTCACCCATGCAAGCCGTCGGCGGCGGCGCTAACGAAATTCAGCGCATCATCATTGCCATAGCCGGCCTCGGCCTCCCCAGGTAGGGAGTGCAGAGGGGCGTAGCCCCTTTGCCAGTGGTCTGAGGGACATAATGGGTTGAAAAACCTGTAGTTGCACCGAAATCAGTGGCTTGACTGGAGAAAGGAGGAGGAGATGCTCATAGATGCTCATTATCATCTCGTAGCCCGGGAATGGTATCCAGAAGGATGGTGGAAAACCGTTGTCTCCATGTATGTCAATGGGATGAAAGCGTTGGGGATGGAGATGCCCCCTGAAATGGTGCTGGAAACCCTGATACCTGCTCTGTGGGACCCCGAAGGAGAAGCACTAATCAATGATATGAACACCAATGGAATTGACAAGACCGTTATCCTGCCTATGGACTACTGGCTCCTCTACGGTGAACCTAAGGCATCACTCGAAAAACAACTCAGGGCCTACGCAGCCCTCCAAAACAAGCACCCGGACAAGATAATAGCCTTCGCCACCGTAGACGCTCGCAGAACCAACGCTGTGACCCTGGTGGAACGCGCCATCAAGGAATGGGGGCTCAAAGGCTTAAACCTCTACCCACAGACAGGGTTCTTCATCAACGAGGCCAAGACCCGCCGTGTGCTCGACAAGATTTACGAGCTTGGAGTACCACTGACCTGCCACACTGGCCAGCAGGGCCCAGCGCCCTTCCGCGCCAAGTGTGGAGACCCCGTACACCTTGATGATATTGTCGTCGATTACCCCAACATGATGATAACCGCCGGGCACATGGCTTTCGGCTGGCATGAGCAACTCTTCTATCAGGCAGGGCTTAAATACAATCTGGCAACCGACATCTCTGCCTGGCAGGATGTAACTAGAACCAACTTCCGCAAATTCTGCACAGTTCTGAGGCAGGCTTTAGACCGTCTGGGCAAAGACCGCGTCCTTTTCGGAACAGACAACCCCTTTGTCTCCGCCCTTATGTCCACCAAAGACTACGCCGACCTGATTAAGGGGCTTCCGCAAAACGCTCCCGATGGTATAACCTTCACCGAAGATGAAGTCAACGCCATACTGGGCGACAACGCAGCGAGGATATTCTCTCTGAATAAATAGATTAGGGAATAGGGCTAGTTCAGAAAGCAGGATAGGAGGTGATGAGTTGAGCTTGCGAGACAAATGCGCTATCGTCGGCGTCGGCATGACCAAGCTCTCTAAGAAAAATCCCGAAATGAGCACTATGGGTTTCGCCCTGGCAGCCTGCAAGAAAGCCATTGAGGACGCCGGGCTTGCCAAGGATGACGTCGACGGTCTTCTTTTCGCCCACCCATCACAGCAGGGTGAACGTCACGGTTTTTCGGGAAGAGTTGCCGACCTTCTGGGAATTTCATCTAACTTCAACGCTACCGTAGATTGCGGTGGTGCAACGCCTATCGTCTTGGTCCAAATGGCTGCCATGGCCATAAACGCTGGAATGTGTAAGAATGTGGTCTGCTGCTACGGATGGCAGAACAACCCCATAGATATTCCTCCCAGTTTACCACCTAATTTTGAATTTACCCTGCCTTATGGTGAAATTGCGGCGACACCGTTCCTGGCTCAGATAACCCGCCGGCATATGAACGATTTCGGCACCACCAGCAAGCAACTGGGAACGGTAGCCGTTACCTGCAGGAAGCACGCCTGTATGAACCCGAATGCTCAAATGTATGGCAGGCCTATCACTCTTGAGGACCATCAGAATTCCCGCTGGATATCAGAGCCCTTGCGTGCACTGGATTGCTGCCCCTGGACCGATGGTGGCGGGGCAGTTATTGTATCTTCAGCGGCGAGGGCGAAGAATCTCAAACGCAAACCCATTTATATCAGCGGCTGGGGACAGGCGCATGGTGCACCATTGTTGCGCCCCTGGCGCAATCCCAAGATTTCCGATTGGGAGACCTGGACAAGAGCCAGCAATACGGCGTTCAAAATGGCAGGGATGACACGCAATGATATAGATGTCGCCCAGCTTTACGATGCTTTTACCATAGTTTTTATCGTGCAGTTGGAGTCCAGCGGCTTCTGCAAGA
>DATKWL010000054.1:0-7885 GCA_035529555.1 Dehalococcoidia bacterium
CAAGCCACAATCTCTTTTCAACAAGATGTTGCGAGCCGCACAGTTGGACATAAACCTCTACGAGGAGGTTGAAGCCGACAAAAGAGCCAATCTCCAGGCATTCACTGTGGTTATTCTTGTCAGCCTGGCGTCTGGTCTTGGAACTGCTATCGCAGGAATCCTTTCTCGGGAGGACGATCCAATCTGGTTTCTGTGGGGGCTTCTCATAGGTATCGGCGTCTCCATACTGGGCTGGCTCATGTGGGCGCTGGTTACATATGCCATAGGCGTGACTATATTCAAAGGCCCAGAGACGGAAGCCGACTATGGGCAGTTGCTGAGAACCATCGGCTTCTCAACTACGCCGGGCGCTCTTAGATTTTTCTCCTTCATACCCTTCATCGGTGGTGTAATTGCCTTTGTGGCATCGGTCTGGGCGCTGATTGCAGGAGTTATAGCTGTGAGGCAGGCACTGGATTTCTCAACGTGGCGGGCTATCGGCACCTGTATCGTAGGCTGGTTGCTCTATATTCTTGTTCTGTTCCTTGTCCCTAGCTTCATCATAGGAAGGGAAATCCTCTTTTAAATAGAGGCTTCATCTGAATACAATAAGGGTAGGCTGGAGCGTCTGCTTCAGCCTACCCTTATTACTTCAGTCTTGATTTTCTACTTCGCTTCTCCTTGACCAGGAGATTCCTTCGAGGTTTCTCAGCAGCCTGGCTCACCGTAATGGCCGCAACAGTTTTGCCCTTTGCGTATCTTGGTAAAATTGTTACGAAACAGCAAAGCTATCTTCTTGTGAAAAGGCATAGGCGCTGACATATTGGTAAAGAATGCTTTCATGCTCGGCATATTTCCTCACCTCCCCTTTTGATTGGCAAGGATAAATCATTACCTTCAAATATGTCAATGGTTCTACTTGACACCACAATGCTGACTTGGTAGACTGCCTGAAGCTGGCTTGAAAAAACGATATGACGCTTTCAGAATTTCTCCAGATTTTTTTTACAGCGGCCGCTCCAATTTCAGAGCTTCGTGGAGCAATTCCGCTTGGAATAGAGGTTCACGATATCTCCTGGCCAATTGTATTCGTGGTTGCCATTGCAGGCAACCTATTGCCCGTACCCTTCCTTCTGCTGTTCCTCGACCCTGTCACTAGGCTGCTGAGAAAAGTTAAATTGTTTGAGAAAATTATCAACTGGTTTTTCGAGCGCACCAGAAAAAGGGGCAGGTTGATTGAAAGATATGAACGAATAGGTCTGACGCTCTTTGTCGCCATACCCCTGCCGATAACCGGAGCCTGGACAGGCTCAATTCTCGCCTTTCTCCTCGGGCTGAGCTTCTGGCGCGCCTTCATCTCCATTGCCCTGGGTGTACTTATCGCAGGAGCGATAGTCACAGCCCTGACCATGATAGGCTGGTGGGGCGCCGTCATCGCCGGAGTCGGCCTGGGCGTCCTGGTTATCATCGGATTGCGAAAGTCCTGACGATGCTCACCATCCAAACTGAAATCCTTATTAAAAAACCCCCTGCCGCTGTTTATAAATGGGTACTCGAGCTTGACTCCGAGAAGTACCGAGGCTGGCATCCCGCTCACAAAGCCTTCCGCTGGGAAGGAACAAGGGTTTATCTCAATGAAGAAGTCGGGAGACAAAAACTAGAAATCAAAGGCATACTTATATCTCAGATACCCGATAAAGAGCTTAGATTCAAAGGTAGAATCTCAATAATGCCTGGTTATCTGTCAATGCGTCTGGAAATGGTTCCTGAGGGGACAAAGTTCATATATGAAATAGGGGTAGGCTTCAGAGGCCCGCTTGGGTTTATCTCCGACTTCCTGATACGCAGGTTCTATCGCTGGGATTCCATGCAGAAAATATATAAAAAACACATGCAGGAAGAATGGAAAGCGCTGGAAACAGTGTTAAGATAAAAACATTGTTAGATTTGCTCCTTGGGATGTTATCTTCCCCAAAGGACCTGAGGCTTTATCGGCTGTGGATGATAACATCCACAGCGAGCAGGCAATACTTGCTATCCTAGCAATGCGAAAGTCCTGACCATGCTCACCTGAGTCTCAAATTTCACACAATAATCATATTTTTCATTCGTATTATATGTATTGACAAACGAGTTTCGCCTGTTACTATATGAACAAATTAAAAAAGGAGTGCAATTATGAGTGATTTCTTTTCATTCAGACGGATGATAACTCCGGCGATTATCCAGGTTATATTTTGGATTGGTTTACTTGCTATCGTAGGTGCTTCTCTTGCCCTTTTGATTGCAGGAGATGAAGCCTGGACCAGGGTTATGGGGATTGTCTATTTGATTATTGGTCCGATTCTGTGGAGAGTATGGTGCGAAATAATGATACTATTGTTCAGAATTAGTGAGACATTGACTGATATTAAGAATAATACCCAATCTAAATAACTTCCCGGCCTGGCTAAATCTCTCTGCCACATAAGCCCTGATAAGCTACAGCGAGCAGGTAAAAAATCCGGCGCAGTCTCAAAAAGTAGAGGCGTTCAATTGAACGCCTCTACTTTATCTACGGTCTAGAGCCTAGCCAGCGATAAGTTCTTTTATCTTATTCGCGAGCGGCGGCAACACCTTCTTGTAGTCTCCAACTATGCCATACCGTGCCACCTTGAATATGTTAGCCTCGGGGTCTTTATTGATAGCGACGATGTTCTTTGCCCCGGAGCACCCGGAGAGGTGCTGGCTGGCACCCGACACAGCAACAGCGACGTAGAGGTTGGGACAGACTATCTTGCCTGTGAGACCTATTTGCAGGGTAGCCGGCACCCATCCATTGTCACAGGGCGGTCTGGTTGCTCCTACAGCTCCACCAAGCATCTTGGCCAGCTCTTTTAGCGGAGCGAAATTATCGGGACCACCCATACCTCTGCCGCCACAGATAATGATACCGGCGTCCTCCAGCTTCACACCCTCTACCTTCTCTTTCACTCTCTCCACGAACTTCGCTCTTATCTTTGCAGCATCCAGTTTGGGGTCAAAGGTAACGATTTCGCCCTGTTTAGAGTCATTACGTGGCAGAGGCTCCATACATTTCGCCCTTACGGTTGCTATCTGCGGTCGAGTTTTTTCGCAGACTACCTCCGCTAAAGCATTGCCTCCATAAACCGGTTTCACCATCACCATCAGCTTTGTCTGCGGGTCAATCTTAAGGTCAAGGCAGTCTAATGTAGCGCCCGTCCCTAACCTGACTGCCAGTCTCGGTGCCAAATCACGACCCATGGGAGTCTGCCCCATAAGCAGGATGTTGGGTTTCGCCTCCTTACAGAGGTTCTCCATCGCATTCACATAGGCATCGGTTACATAATCTTTGAGCATTGGGCTCTCGACCACATAAACCTTGTCTGCGCCAAAGGCAACAGCATCCTTAGCTGCGCCGCTTACTTTCTCGCCCAGCAAAGCTACCGACAGTTGCTCACCGATGTTATCAGCAAGCTTTCTGCCGATTCCGAGGAGCTCACATGTTATCGAGGCTAAAGCGCCATCTGCGCACTCGCCAACTACCATAACACCTTTGTTATCGGACATTCGAGTTTACCTCCTTAGCAATTGTGAGGAATTATCTATATCAGCTTGACTTCCCTTAGCTTGAGAGCCAGTTTGATTGCCATCTCTTCTTCATTCTCGCCGCCAATTACTTCGCACTTAGACTCCCTGACAGGGATATACAGTTTGAGCATATTGGTCTTCGCACCGGCGGCTCCGACTTTAGATGCATCAGCGCCGATTTCTTGAGTATTCCACACCGGCACCTTTTTCTTGGCAGCAGCCATGATTCCCTTCAAGGGGGCATATCTGGGCTCGCCAAGTTCATTGCTGACTGTTATCAGCACAGGCATTGAGACTTCTACCACCTCAAAGCCATCGGGGAAAGCTCGCTCCACCCTGGCTTTGCCATCCTGAACTTCGATCTTTTTTGCCAGGGTCACGCTGGGTATCCCCAGAAACTCAGCGATGCCCGAGCCAACCTGACCAGCGTCGAAATCACCCGCCTGCCTGCCGCAGAAGACAAAGTCGAATTGACCTATCTTCTTTATCGCCTGCGCCAGGACATAAGCCGTGGAGGTGCTATCCGAATTATCAAATGCCGGGTCGTTGAGCAGAAAGGCCTCATCAGCTCCCATGGACAGCGCATGTTTCAGAATCTTCTCTGCCGACGGGGCACCCATGCTGATGACAGTTACCTTCCCTCCTTTGGCATCTTTTATGCGGAGAGCAGCTTCAACAGCCTGTTCATCGAAGGGGCTTGTCACGGGAGGTTTGTCTTTGGCGGGGATTGCTCGCTTGGCTGTGGGGTCGATAGCAAATGCCGAAGCGGGGGTTTCAGGGTCGGGAATTTCTTTGACACATACAATGGAATGCACTCTCTTCCCTCCTTAAGTAAGCATGAAAATGGCTTTAGCTCTGAAAACTGGAGCAAAGCCTTGAAAGCCATCTAAAATAATAGCATTGGAGGCTATCGAGTGTCAAGCAAAACCAACACTCCCGCAATTCACCCGGATATATTCAGAAATCCATACTCTCAACTACTTGAATAGTATTCTCGATATGGTAAGATATGGCAAAACATGAACTGGCTCGATGTTCTCATCATTATATTTCTAGGTATAACCGCTTTCCTCGGCTCAAGAAGAGGGCTAATAGAGACATTTTTCCCGCTGACGGTAGTTGTTCTGGCCGTTTTTATCGCCGGACATACCTACGATTCTGCTGCAAATTGGTCGCACTCCTGGTTCGATAGCCCTAATCAAGCCAAAATAGCCGCCTTTATAATTATTTTCCTTGTAATTGTAGCCGCATGTGTGCTGCTGTTCTGGCTGGTGCGCCAATCAATGGCTTTGTTTGCTAAGAGTAAAGCTCAGATGACAAGCACTGTTATCCCCATAGTTGGCATTATATTGGGTATAGCTCTGGCAGGATACTTTTACCAATCTATGGCAGACTGGTTATCCTCATGGTTTATGAGCCGCGGCCAAGCCTCTATAACTGCCTTTGCTATCATTTTTATCCTCAGCATGCTGGTATCAACCAAGGCATTACTCTCATTGTCCGGGTTACTCAATAAAAGACCCTATGCCGAGTTAACCGACAAACTAAACGGTTTAGGAGGGACAATCCTGGGTTTGGCAATAGGCGGTGTAGTCGCAGGTGCTCTTCTTACCATCGTTTCCAGATTTTATTACGCAAGCGTTGAATCAACAATGCGGGACTCCGGCATCGCCTCCTTTTTACTCAACAACTTCCCCTTCGTGCTACACATACTGCCTAAGGAGTTCGACATCGTTCGCCATTTCTTTAGTTGAGTAATTCCCGAACATTATTCTTGCATATTACCATAGTACTCCTCCGATTCGATTTGCATAAGCCCCTTGATATGTTAAAATGGGGCTCAAAGTTCAATCCGGGTCAGGAGCAAAAAAAATGAACTGGCTTGATATAGTCATTATCGTTTTCCTGGCACTCACTATAATCACAGGATTAACTAAAGGGCTGATAAAAACGCTCCTGCCGCTGATAGGAATTATCATAGGTATCGCCCTTGCTGGCCAATTCTACGATTCGATGGCAAGCTGGTTATCCAACTGGCTCGAGAGCGAAAACCAAGCCAAAATCGTCGGCTTTATCATAATCTTTGCGCTAGTATTGGGAGTAGCCTTCATATTGGCCTCGATATTGAGCAAGTTCCTGAGCTTACTTTTCCTGGGCTGGCTGGATAAACTGGCAGGTGGGATCCTCGGCTTCTTTCTCGCCGGGTTTGTCTGCGGAGCCATTCTCACAATACTCACCAAATTCGGCTTTCTGGAAGGCTCAATTCGAGACTCAAGTGTTGCCTCCTTTTTCGTAGACCGATTCCCCATGGTGCTTCCTTTGCTTCCTAAAGAGTTCGATTCAGTGCGGCAGTTCTTCGGCTGAAACCGTTTCCATCCAACTCACCTGAGATTACAAGGGAGAGCAGAACACACAGCTTTTGTACTTCTCTTGCTTACCATTAGATTCCAATCCAAACGCGGTGGAAATTTGTGAAAGCTCAAAATTTGCATGACTGGCAGTTGACACCCGAGCAGGCGAGGAAATTACAGCGGGAATTGGCAGGCACGGTCTCAGGCGTCAACGAGGCCGGTAATGTTCGACTGATAGCCGGGGTTGATATCTCAGCGCCCGATGCCACAGGATTAGCCAGGGCAGCGGTTGTCGTCCTCAGCTATCCAGAGCTTACTCCTATCGAGAGCAAAGTGGTGAAAAGGCGGGTTACCTTTCCTTATGTGCCAGGGCTCCTCTCATTCAGAGAAGCACCGCTGGTCATAGCTGCGTGTGAAGAGTTGGAACACAACCCCGACCTGATTATGGTGGATGGCCAGGGCATCGCCCACCCCAGAAGGTTCGGGATAGCCTCCCATCTGGGTTTACTCTGGGACAAGCCAACCATAGGTTGCGCCAAATCACGGCTCTGCGGCCAACACAAGCTCCTGCCGCCCGAGGCAGGCTCTTACGCGGAGTTATTGGATAAAGGTGAGGTTATAGGAGCGGTGCTTCGTACCAAGCTGGGAGCGCAACCGCTGTATATATCGATAGGGCATAAGGTAGATTTGGAATCTGCTCTCTCATGGGTACTCAAGTGCTGCCGCGGACAGCGGTTGCCGGAGCCAACAAGGCTGGCGCATCTGGCAGCCAGCAATCGACTCGATGTTATAGAACCAGTAAAAACGGAAGTCCAGCGAATTAGGCTTTCAATATAGGACTAAATATCAGCAAAAGAGGGGACAAGATATGGAAGAACTGAAACTGAAGCTAGAAGAGCTAAAAGAGCGCATCACAAATATGCTGGTGCGTCTTTGACATAGCCGAGAAGGAAAAACAAACCACCCTGCTCGAGCAACAAACTGCTGATGCTGATTTCTGGCAAGACCAGAAAAAGGCTCAGGAAACTATGCGCCATATATCGCAACTGAAGGAAGTTGTTACAACATGGCGCAACATGGAAAAAAATGTCGCCGACCTTCTGGCACTCATTGACATCTCAGTTGACGAAGACGACCGCTCATTAGAAGATGAGATACCTGTCGAAGTGCAAAAGGTCGAGCAACAGCTTGGAGAACTCGAATTCGAAGTGCAGCTAGGCGGCAAATATGACCACAGTCCGGCGATGCTGGCTATACACGCCGGCGCCGGAGGCACGGAATCGCAGGATTGGGCAGAGATGCTATTCAGGATGTACATGAGATGGGCGGAGAAGCGCGGTTATGAGACTCAGGTTATCGAGACATCGCCGGGTGAAGAGGCTGGAATAAAGAGCGTACTGATAGAGGTCACGGGAGACTATGCTTATGGCTACCTTAGAGGGGAGCGCGGAGTACACCGATTAGTACGCATCTCGCCATTCGACGCTTCCCACAGCCGTCATACCTCCTTCGCCCTGGTGGAGGCCATGCCTGTAGTTGAGAGCGGTGTAGACATCAATATCAACCCCGATGACATCAAGGTAGATGTTTTTCGCTCCAGCGGCCCCGGCGGTCAGCACATGCAGAAGACCAGCAGCGCTGTTCGATTGACCCATATCCCAACCGGATTGGTCGTAACCTGCCAGAATGAGCGCTCACAGTTTCGCAACAAGGACGTGGCCATGCGAGTGCTTCGCTCCCGTCTCCTCGAACTGGAACTGGAGAAAAAGGCTCAGGAGCAGGCAAAATTAAAAGGGGAACATATTACAGCGGAGTGGGGCAACCAGATAAGAAGCTATGTGCTCCACCCTTACAAGCTGGTGAAAGACCATCGAACTGGATATGAGACCAGCAATCCTGCTGCTGTGCTCGATGGTGACATCGGTGAACTGCTTAAAGCATACTTAAGATCAGCGGTGGCAAGT
>DATKWL010000055.1:0-3924 GCA_035529555.1 Dehalococcoidia bacterium
GTCCGAGCCGGACCCCGGCTCGGTATAGCCCATGGAGAACTCGACCTCGCCATGCGCTATCATGGGCAGGTATTTCTTCTTCTGCTCCTCATTTCCATGTATCAGAAGC
The DNA here is from genome assembly GCA_035529555.1 of Dehalococcoidia bacterium. Classification (GTDB taxonomy): domain Bacteria; phylum Chloroflexota; class Dehalococcoidia; order SZUA-161; family SZUA-161; genus VGNW01. Next base: position 110 of record DATKWL010000055.1, read on the forward strand.
GTAGGCCCCACCACCATAGGTGCAATCACAGCGAACGGCGCGGGGGCGAAGGCATAGGAAAGCTCGTCCTGGATTACATAGTTGTCCAGCGGTGAAGCAGCCATGCCGCCCCATTCCCTGGGGTACAAGGGGCAGAGCCAGCCCCTCTCGCCCAGCTTGCGCAGCAGGTTCCAGGTGTCCTGGCTGTAGGGACGGTCATACTTGAAATCCTTCCTGGCTTCCTCTGTAACCTCTTTTTCCAGTAGCTTTCTGACCTCCTTGCGCAGGCGATCTTGTTCAGGCGTAAAACTGAATTCCATAAGACATGCCTCCGTTTCTCAAAACAAGGGGGTAGCCTGGAGCACCTGTTCTAGGCTACCCAGATATAACCGACTTGTTACTTTTCTAATCCCAGTATCTTGCGGGCTGTGTTGAGATATACGTTTTGCAAGACCTCTGGCTTGTAGTTACTCGCCTCCCAGTCTTCAAACAGTGTGGGATAGGGGAAGAAGGGGTAATCAGAGCCGAACATGATTTTGTTTCTAATGCGAGTGTTCAGTTCCCTCCTGAAGTTATCGTGGAAGTACTTGGGACGCCAGCCGTGCACTTCGCAGTACACATTGTTCTTGTGAATCATCACGGCTGTCATCTCGTCTACCCAGGGGAAGGGATAGTGATGCCCGATGATGGTCAGGTTGGGGAACGCAGCAGCGACATCATCTATGTTGGGGATGGGCCTCTCAGTCGAAAGCCGTATGCCCATTCCGCCGATTGAGCCACCGCCCTGTCCGGCGCCGCCAGCAGTTGCGCCGACTGAAATCTTAACGGGCACGCCCGCATCCTGGCATAGGTCGTAGAACGGCCACCACATCTTGTCGTTGGCTGGTATTCCGTACATTCCGGTGATGAACATACCGAAGCTTCCCAGGTCCTTGATGCATCTCTCGGCCTCTTTCAGCGCCTTCCAGATACCGAAGTCGGGTATGGGAATACCGAGCCAGAAACCCAGGACGACATCGGGATAATCTTTCTTGAGTTGACCGATATAGTTGTGCCTTTCCTGTATCTGCTCGAACTCGTTAAAGCCGAACAGTTTGTGGGTTTGGCTCATGATTACAACCTGGACGCCGGCGTCTCTCCAGTCCTGCGCCATTTCGTCCTCAGTCTTTGTGCGCAGGCCTATTGTCTTGAAATAAGCAGCCAGCATCTCAATCATCCCGGGGTCCTTGCTGAGCGCACCTTCCCTGGTACACATCAGGCATTCCATGTCGATTGCCTTGGGGTTGGTCAATTTCTTTGAGTTTGGTGCCATAGAGGTCCTCCTTCTTACTAAGTCATGAATATATTTTGTTGTTATTACCTTCTATCTTATCAACCCCCTGAATCCCCCAGTCTTGGGGTACTTTAGAGGTTGGGGGATACCCCCAAACCCCCAGCAAAGGGGCTTCGCCCCTCTGCACACCCCTTTATTTAAATACGCTTTCTTCGGTTAGCTTCTTAATCTCAGCCTGTGACATGCCGAGCAGCTCCCCGTAGACATAGTCATTGTCCTGCCCGACCTTGTGCATGGGGCCGAACCCGCAGGGGGTGTCAGAGAGATAGACCGGCTCTTTCCAGGTAACCGTTGTGCCGGCCACAGGCCACTCCATGCCGGGCTTTTCAAAGTCGGCGGAGTAGTATTCGGTCTCATAGTAGAACTCATGGCTCTTCAAATGCTCGCTCTTGTCCAGGTCTTCTCCTTTGGACACAATTCCCGCCGGCACACCGACCTTCTGCATCTTCTTCATAACATCGTAGGCATCCTGCTTTGATGTCCACTTGCTTATCTGGCTGTCCAGCTCTTTGGCATTTTTCACTCTATCAGGGGCGGTGGCAAACTTGGGCGACTTCGTCCAGACAGGGTTACCGATTACCTTACAGAATGCTTTCCATTCCTCCTCATTGGTCACTGCAATAGTGCACCATCTGTCTGTCCCCTGGCACGGGTATGCTCCGTGCGGGGCGAAGTAGCGGTGCCTGTTCTGTCTGCGCTCCGGGACAACCTTGTTCGCCTGATAATCCAGGAAAGCGGGGCCAACTGTGACCACCCCGGATTCGTATATGGGGCACTCGATGAAGCAGCCCTCGCCGGTGCGGCGTCTCCTTTCCAGCGCTCCTATTACTGCCAGGGCGTTGAACATCGAGGTGTGATAGTCAGAATAGGAGATATTGGCTACGCCGAGATTATCGGGCGTACCGCCCATGGTGGATATGGCACAGGCGTGTTGCATCAGCCTGCCGTATGCCTTGAAGCCTCCGTAGGGGCCTACGCTGCCCAGACCGGTCTGCCACAGCACGATAAGGTCTTTCTTTAATGACTGGACATGCTTGAAAGGAAGCCCATACTTTGCCAGAGCGCCCTCTCCCAGGTTGGTCATGTAGACATCGCTCTTCTTGATGAGCTCCTCCATTATCTCCTTGCCTCTGGGCTGACGGACATCCAGCGTGACGTTGCGTTTGAGGGGACGGTATTCAAGCTGGAGACAGCCCGGTGCGTACATGGGGCCGTACCAGGACATATCGAGAGACGTAAGCGTCTCGACTTTGATAACCTCGGCGCCCAGTGCAGCCAGCATTCGTGTCGCCAGAGGCAATGCTATGTAAAGCCCGAACTCTATGACTCGCACGCCTTCCAGAGCCTTTTTAGCCATAGCTTATCCTCCCTTTATGCTTTATCGGGTGATTTAGATTACGCCTGTGGTGCGTAAAATAGCCAGGTCTTCTTTGCTGTATTTTAACTCGCCGCAATAGATTCTCTCGTTGTCCTCGCCCAGCAGCGGCGCCGCTTTGGTGGGTGCGCCGATGGCGTCGCTGTATAGCGCGCCTTTAGGATACTTCAGCTTGCCCACCACAGGATGGTCCAGTGTTACCCAGAAGTTGCGCGAATTAAGCTGGGTATCATTAACAAGGGAGGGCACATCATTCACAGGCATAACTACTACTTTCCTCTTCTGTCCCTCTAAGAAGATTTCGCGTCCGGTCAGTTTATCGGTGAATTCCATAACCAGCACGTTGACCATATCTCGAACCGGCATGCGGGAGATGAGTCCGCCTTTGTACTCGTCTTTGAGAACTTCTGCGTTACCCGTTACCTCGTATATCCACTTTGACAGAGTGTCCCACTCCTGCGGTGTCACCACGCACAGAGATATCCAGCCGTCTTTGCAGGGATATAGTCCGCAGGGCGTGACCATGGCGTCCATCGCGCCCACGCGCGTATTGTTCTCCTGGGTCTTCTGCCACATCGGGACCGGCGTCTGCTCCTGCCAGTAGCTTATCATGGCCTCCTGCATGGACACGTCCACGTACTGCCCCTTCTTAGACACGCCATCGCGGTAGAACAGTGCAGCCATCGTGCCCACTGCGGCGTACTGCGAGCCGGGGTAAAACGTCTGCTCGCCGCCGAGCACCAGCGGCGCCTGGTCGGGCTCGCCCACAAGCTGCATATATCCGCTCATGGCAAAGATGTTGATGTCCTCGGCTTTATAGCCGCTCAGCGGGCCTTTCTGGCCGTACGGTGTGATGGAGGCCATCACCAGCCTGGGGTTAATCTTCTTCAGCCTGGGGTAATCGAGCCCGAGGCTAGCGAGATATCCTACGGGGAAGCTCTCCACCACGACGTCTGAGGCCTTGACCAGCTTCTTAAAGATTTCCTTGCCAGCCGGGTCCTCGATATCCAGCGTGATCGACCCCTTGCTGGTATTGAAATAGAGGAAGAACAGGCTCTTTTCGGGGTGAACCTCGTTCTTAAAAAAAGGACCCCGGAGCCTCGTCTTGTCCCCGCACGGGGGTTCCAC
>DATKWL010000056.1:0-8239 GCA_035529555.1 Dehalococcoidia bacterium
CCTGCGATTATGGTAAGGGTGTCGCCGCCGATGATAACATCGCCGATTTGGATTTTCGTATCTTCGTGCTGGAACTCGCGGCTTGACAGTTTGTAGGGTTTAGATATAGGGATTACCTCTTCAACCCCCGGTAGCAGTTCCAGCATATCGCGGAGTTCAGGGTATGTTTGTCCCACCACACCGACCACAGTGCGCTCCATTCCCTTTGAGACATGGCCGGTGAGGCCGGAATGGGTAATCCTCTGTATGACTCCGGTGAGCTCCGGGTCGCCAGAGCCCTTTTTCATTATTACCAGCATTTTCTCATCATCTCCAAATCGTGCTTATTTCTTCTGTGAAGAAGCTCCCTTGAGCTGAGTTGCGCCTTTTATATACACATGCACCATCTCATCGGCGCTTTTCTCCGTGTTGTAAAGGATTAATATGCGGATGCACTGCTTCAGGCTGTTGGGCACGTTCATCTCCTGGGCGCATAGCAGCGCAGTATTCGACCAGCCTAACTGACGGGCTGCCGCTGCGGGGAACTCTGCATCGAGGTCCGGGGTTGTGGTGAATATGGCGCAGGCCACATTTTCGGGTTTAATGCCGTTGGCCTCTATCATTTTCTGTAAAAGCTCTTTGCATGGGTCCAGGATGCCCTCTCTGGTATTGCCCTCCGCGGTGGTTGCTCCTCGGATACCCCGGCACCACATTATGTACCCTCTCTAATAAAAAGTTGTTTCCGTAAAGTATAGCATAGCTGGAGAGATTTGACACGCCCCGCCGCGTAGCGGAAATCCCAAATAATAAATCACAAACTAACAAAGAATGTGGATTCTTAGAATGAAAAATTTGAAATTTGGAGCTTGGGATTTGCGAGCCTTAAGCGAGCTTGTGTCTTGCTTTGACCTGCTCGATAACGGGGTCTATGTTGTGTGATATATATGTACCCTCGGGTCTGCCCAGAGGGTCAGCGCTGAGGGGAATCCCCAGCAGTTTCTCAAAAGTTGCTTTTATTGAGTGGGAGAGCGCCTCAAGGTGATAGCCTCCCTCAAGGGATAATAGAAGCTTTCCCTGGCATAGCTTGTCTGCCAGCTCTTTGATTATGCCGACAATACCAGCAAAACCCGCCACGGTAATCTGCATCAGGGAAAGCTGGTCAGCCCAGTGGCAGTCGTAGCCGGCGGAGACGAGAATGAGCTGGGGCTGGAAGCGTTTTGCTAGAGGGACGAGAATCTCTTTGTAAACTCGCAGATACTCTTTGTCGCCGCAGTAGGCAGGCAGAGGCACATTAGCGGTAAAGCCTTTTCCTTCGCCCGAACCGTCATCGTAAATGGCGCCTGTGCCGGGGTACCAGGGGTACTGGTGGGTGGAAAAATAGAGCACCCCGGGGTCGGAATAGAAGATTTCCTCTGTCCCGTTGCCGTGATGGACATCGAAATCCACTATGAGTATCCGTTCCAGTTTGTAGTTATTCTGAGCATATTTGGCTGCTATGGCAATATTGTTGAACAGGCAGAAACCCATCGCCTCACCGGTAGTGGCATGATGCCCCGGCGGTCTCACTACAGCGAAAGCGTGGTTAACCTTGCCTGTCATCATAGCATCAAGTCCCCGCAGTGTGCCTCCTACGGCGTGGAGGGCAACCTCGTAAGAGGCGGGGGAGGCATAGGTATCGCCGTCCAGCCAGCAGCCGCAGCCTGTAGCCGTACTCTGGACACGCGAGATATGGTTGCGGCTATGTGCCAGAGCTAACTCTTCTGTAGATGCAGCCTTTACGGGGAGGGCAACGAGTTTCTCCAAAAGGTTCGATTTTCTCAGCAAGCCTATGGTCTCCACGAGGCGGCTGCTGTTCTCTACATGCGCGCCGGTGTCGTGCTTTAGGTAGATGGGGTCGTAGATTAGGCCGACTTTCATTTTAGCACTCAGTGCTCAGTTTCCATGATTAATATAAAAAGTAAATCCCTCCAATAGAGAAGGCCTTTGTGAGAAGCTTTAACGGAAACGGCTGGGAAAGACCCTCAGGGTCTTTCCCAGCAACCACTCGGTTAATTATATCTCTATCTAGAGGGACGCCAGGTACCGGTTAAGCGCTTGGTTTGAAGTATTCGATGTCCAGGATGCTACCCTCGCGCTGCTCTTTGAACACCGGCTCCATCTTCATGCCGACCTTTATCTTGCTGAGGTCTACGCCGCCAATCATGTGCACAATACCGGTATCGGCGCCATCCAGCTTGATAACTCCGTAGGCGTAGGGCGGCTCTTTAGGCATGTAGGGCTCCTGATAGCGCACTACGGTGAAAGTCTCTAGAGTCCCCTTGCCACTGAGCTTCACCCACTCGCTCATCCTGGCAAAGCAGGTGGGGCAGTGTGTCCGGGGCGGCACATATATTTTCTTGCAGGTCGGGCACTTGATACCCATGACTTGCTTGTTGTCTCTTATTTCCGTAAGAAACTTATTGCCTGTGTTTCCCACGGTTACCGTGAAGTTCGAGTACGCCTGTACCTCTACAACGAGAGGGTCATTGGGTATATCAGCCACGCTCTTTTTAATATGATGAGTCATCTGCACACCTCTCTCGATTACTTCTGTTACACTGGTCTCCAGTACAGGATATCATCAACTCTACCCTTGCGCTCCTCGGGTGGTCTCCAGATTGCTTCCAAGGGCATCCCTGTTTTAAGCTTCTCCACATCTGTCTCCTCGCACCATCCATCCATCCGGGCGCCGCCCTCGAGCTCAATGGCGACTATGGGATTTTGCCAACTCTTCAACTCACCTGTTCGGGAATCAAACATGGGGAAATTAATCTTGAATGCCGAGATAAGCTTGCCGCGCTGCCCCTGGTCTACCCACTCGGTCTGCCTCACATGGTGCATGGGGCAGACTATGCGAGGCGGTACAGTGCAGCGCCCATCCACAGGGCACTTGGTGGCAATGATTCTGCCCATTTTAAGCGCGTGAGCGAATTTGCTCTGATATCCAAGCGAATGCTTATATGTGATAACACGCGGATAACGAAACGCTACTACGGGGTCTTGCGGTTCTTCCTTTTTCAACATCGTAGTGACCTCCTAAGTATTTCTCCGTGGGAAATGGCTAAAGCGTTTTCTTAAGCAAGAAAACCACATTCTCGCCCTGTCCACCGTAGCCTGTTGCTAACGCCCTGTTAATGGTGCCTGGAACCTGGTGCTCTTCGGCGTCGCCGCGAACCTGCAATGCAGCCTCCACCACTCTGACTACCGGTGTGCATCCGATAGGATTGGTGGCGGTTACACCGCCTGAGGGGTTGAACGGGATCTCTTTCTCAATCCCGACTTTGCCCTCCTCGAACAGCTTCCATGCTTTGTAGTCCTCTGCCACTCCCACCTCTTCAATCCACCTCAACTCGGCTGTTGACGCTGGCTCGTATACCTCCCAGGCCTGTATCTCTTTCTTGGGATTAGTTATGCCGCATCTCTTGTATACCTTTTTACAGGCATAGCCGAGGGTAGATGCCTGAGGATCCTCAGCCATGGTGAGCGCGCCGCCCTGGTGGCAGGTGAACCAGTCCTCGACCCATACTGGCTTTTTGCTGACCTTTTTAGCCCTCTGCTCCGGGCATACGATAATGGCAGCCGATCCGGCTGTGGTGGGGCACATATGGAGACGCCTGATAGGCCAGGCCAGTAAAATGTCGTTCATTACCTTCTCCACAGTGAGCCCCAGCTTGAGCTGCGCGTATTTGTTCCTCTGGGCGCACTGGTCTTGCTTGACTCTGACCATGGCCAGGTGCTCCTCGGTACAGCCGGAGCGTGTCATATAGTCATACGTTCTGCGGGCGAAATTGGTGATGGGTGACATGGGGAACTGGCCCGTCCAGTACTCATTGGCACCGCCGCCGCCGCGTCCGAAGGCGCCGGCAGCCTCGTCCATCTTCTGCCAGGCTACGCAGAGAACGTTCTCGAATAGCCCTGACGCAGCCATGTTGAAGGCGGTAGCGCAGGCTACGGCACCCGTGGTGCCCACATTCTGCATTTCAAAACCAGCTTTGCCCACGCAGCCAAGCTCGGGGATAATCCACTTATCAGGCCCACTATAGCCATCGGCTGGCTCAAAGGAGCCTAGAATCACACATTCGATATCCTTCATGGTTAATTGAGCATCGGCGAGGGCAGCCTCGACAGCCTCGGCACAAAGTTCTGCTGTATTAACATCTTGTCTTTTGCTCTTATGGACGGTTTGCCCTACCCCGACGATAGCAATCCTTTCAGACATATATTCCTCCTACTTCTCCAAAGTTATGACGCATTGTAGTTGTCCAGCAGGGCCATCGACCCCGTGAGCGAGGGCTTTCTTGGCTCCCTTTACCTGCCTCTTTTCGGCTTCACCTCTTAGCTGCAGTGCGCACTCAACCACACTATGCATTCCGGCAACGCAATGGGGGAGCCCGGAAAGAACACCGCCTGAGGGGTTTACGGGAAGCTCACCACCCATCTCGGTCTTGCCGCTATCGATGAGCTTGCCGCCTTCTCCCTTGCCACATAGACCTAACCCCTCGTACCATAGAGGTTCCTGATAAGAATAGTGCTCTGAAATTTCGGCCACATCGAATTCTTTAAGTGGATTGGTTATCCCCGCCATTTTATACGCTTTCTGCGCGGCTGTGGCCAGCGAGTCACAATTAGCCAGGTCTCTATATCCCAGCTCATGATGGTCGTAGCAGGAAAACATGCCGGTGAGCCATACTGGCTTATTGGTGAGCTTCTTAGTTTTTTCCTCAGTGGCCAGTATCAGGGCGCAGGCGCCGTCCACAGGCGTTGGCTTGGCTTCCTGCACTCTTATAGGGTCACATAGCATGGTTGACCTGAGGACATCTTTCACAGTGAGGTCATCGCAACAGTACGCGAAGGGGTTATTCTTCGCATTCTTGCGGGCTTTGACCACAACCTTGGCGAGCTGTTCGGGGGTTATGCCGTACTTCGTGATGTATCTCTGCGCCTGCAGCCCAGCCGAAGAGATGAAATCAAGCCCGACTCGTCTCTGGTAAATCTGGTCCATACTCAGGCATTCTATAAGGTTCTTGTTGATCTGGGTTTCCTTGCCATAGCCTACCACCAGGACAACATCGCAGTGCCCCGAAAGGATCTGTGCGGCTGCGTAGTATACCGCCATAGAGCCGTCTTCGATTACCCTTTCATCCTCTCTTTGCCAGGCACCGACTACATAGCCAAGGAACATGTAAGCACCGCCCGGTCCACTCATCAGGTCGTATCCTGATGCCACGGTGCTGTCTATGCCGGTGCCATCATCCTTGAACTCCAGTCCGGTTTGCCCCATGACATCGCGGCTCGCTTGGTACAGGAGCTCGCCGATATGGACATCAGGCTTCTGTTCAAACTTGGTCTGGGCAACGGCCACAATGCCGACCCTTTGCGCCATAAAGCACCTCCTATTCGTTCACGATTAACTCATTTTTTTGGCCGGAAGGCACAAATCGGAAATATATTAAAACATTCCCGATTCGGTGTCAAACATATTTGATATAAAATATCGGGAATTCCTGATAGACATCCCACAGGAGCATTGGGCACTTATCTTGCTTCCTTGACAATAGGAGCTTCACTTGTTAAAGTTAAGGTCGCCCCTGCGACGGCATGAGCAAACCGATATCAGTCTGATGACAGGTAAGAAAGCAGAGAATTCTCCAAGAAAAGGACTAGTTGAGGTTTTCACCGGCAACGGGCGGGGCAAAACCTCGGCGGCAATGGGCGTAGTGCTCCGTGCCCTGGGGCATGATTTAAAAATCTGCATTATCTTCTTTATGAAGGGCAAGTTCCCTTACGGAGAACAAAAAACCCTGGCAAAATTTCCTAATGTCAATTTTACCGTTTTCGGCAGCCTGGATTTTGTCGACCCCCGTAATGTCCGGGAGGAGGACAAGAAGGAGGCAAGGAAAGCGCTGCAGGCGGGTCGGGAAGCGATGTTGAGCGGCAAATATGACCTCGTCGTTCTCGATGAAATAAATGTGGCAGCCGCGTGGGGCCTTATTGGAGTGGAAGACATAATAAAGTTGATAGAAGACAAACCTGAGCAAGTCGAGCTTATCCTCACCGGCCGCTATGCCGACCCGAGGATAGTGAAGCAGGCTGACCTGGTAACCGAAATGGTGGCAATTAAACATCCTTTCGATGAAGGAGTTAAGGCGCGGGCGGGGCTCGATTATTAAACAGATGGCAACGGAAGCAACAAAGAATAAGTCAATATCTATCGAAAGACACCTGATACCGGGCGAGAATATCCTGACCCGGGCGGGTGATTTTTGTGCCACCAACAAGCGCATCATTAAGTACAGGAGAGGTTTCTTCGGGGAAGAGCTCGATGATTTCGCTTACTCGCATATTTCCTCGATTTCTTATATTAGCGGGTCGAGGCCGCTGGTTATCAATACAGGCATTGTTCTTGCGATTCTGGGGATAATCGGAATAGTGGTGAATATATTCACAGAAGTGAGGCTGGTAACGCCTCTCTGCATAGTTGCTGCCTGTGTGGGTGCGGTGCTTATAGTATATGGTGTTTTCTCTAAAGTGACATATGTCCAGTTCAGGGCAGCGGGTTTGAGCGAGTCAGCGGGGGCGAAGCTCAGAATGAAAAATGTCCGCTCTGAGGACGCTACAAGATTCATCTCTCTGGTTAGAGAACATCTCAAATAACCAGATTTCATATCTAATCATCATATAATTTCAGGGAGGTTCATCAGTATGAAGTACACTCTAAGCGTTATCAAGGCTGATATCGGTGGCTATGTGGGCCACTCAAGTTCCCATCCCGATATCCTGGCGGATGCTGAAAAAAGCCTGGCGAAGGCAAAGAAATCGGGTCTGCTGATTGATTACCATGTTACCCGCTGCGGCGACGACCTCCAGCTCATCATGACCCATGAGCAGGGAGTGGAGAACAGACGTGTGCATAAGCTGTCCTGGGATACCTTTGTCTCCGGCACTCAGGTCGCTAAGAAGCTGGGGCTTTATGGAGCGGGGCAGGATTTGCTCGCCGACGCCTTCTCGGGCAACGTCAAGGGCATGGGTCCCGGGGTGGCGGAGATGGAGATTGAGGAGAGGAAGTCCGAGCCTGTAATTGTCTTCATGGCAGACAAGACCTCCGCAGGTGGCTGGAATATGCCTCTATATAAGATGTTTGCTGACCCGTTCAACACCATCGGACTGGTCATAGCTCCGAACATGCATAAAGGATACACATTCGAAGTGCACGATGTCATGAAGAGCAAGAAGGTTATGTTCAAAACCCCCGAAGAAATATACGACATGCTGGTCTTCATCGGCGCTCCCTCCCGCTATTGTGTGAAGGCGGTATACAGCCGCGAGACGGGCAATATCGCAGCAGTCTCCTCGACCCAGAAGCTGTCTCTGATAGCAGGCAGATATGTGGGCAAAGACGACCCTGTCTGCATAGTCCGCTGCCAGGGAGAGTTCCCCGCTGTAGGCGAGGTGCTGGAGCCGTTCAGCCTGCCGCACCTGGTAGAGGGCTGGATGCGCGGTTCACACCACGGCCCGTTGATGCCTGTATCCATCGCCCAGAGCAACCCCTCGCGCTTTGATGGGCCGCCCAGAGTGGTTGCTGCTGGCTTCCAGCTTTCCAATGCCAAGCTGGTGGGACCTCGCGATATGTTCGACGACCCCAGCTTCGATGAAGCAAGGCGTCAGGCTAACATTGCCGGCGAATACATGCGCCGCCATGGCCCGTTCGAGCCGCATCGCCTCCCGCTTGAGGAGATGGAATACACCACCATGCCCCAGGTGATGGAAAAGATAAAGGGAAGATTCAAAAAGCTTGAGTAAACCAGCCAGGCTCCTTGTAGCTACCAACAACAAGGGCAAATTGCGGGAATATGCCGAGCTGCTGAGGGGTTTACCATTCGAGCTTACCACGCTTTCCGAGCAGGGGATAACGGAGGAGGCCGAGGAGAGCGGCTCGAGCCTGGAGCAGAACGCTGTACATAAAGCTACCACATACGTAAATCTGAGCGGGCTTACCACACTGGCCGACGACTCGGGACTGGAGGTCGATGCCCTGGGCGGTGAGCCCGGCCCTCTTTCCCGACGCTATGCCGGAGAGAACGCCTCGGATAAAGAGCGGAACGATTTCCTTCTAGCCAAGCTCCGCGATATCCCCTGGGAGCAAAGAAAGGCACGCTTCAGATGCGTTATCGCTATAGCCACACCCGGAGGCGGTATAGCAATCAGCGAGGGGGTATGTGAG
>DATKWL010000057.1:0-5815 GCA_035529555.1 Dehalococcoidia bacterium
GGGGGCGGGGTTCGCTAGGCGAACCCCGCCCCCTTTTTTCTTGACAACTTTTTCCAGGTGGGTCAAGTTGACTATGGGGGAGATTCCTCTCTATAATGCGCATGAAGAAAGAGGAATGTCATAATGATGAAATGGGTTATGCTGGCCGTAGTTATTGTTGGTATGATTGTAGCAATGCTAGTTTCCCGGAGACTAGGTTCCTGGCTTGAGAGTGTAGCTAAGAAAATCGTATCCCGCCGAAGATAGTAGAGCAGCATAATTTTCAGTTTGACAACGGCGCCGGGTGATTGTAGTCTGTTTGTATGAGCGGCGTAAAGGGGGGAATATATGGAGGCGAAGGCTAGATACTACGAGAAACCCTGGTTGAAGTTCTATCCCGCTGGAGTTCCTCAGACTATAGAAATTCCTGACAAATCTCTGCCTCAGGTCTTCGATGAGATTGCCGCCAAATACTCGGGCAAGGACGCTATAATATTCTATGGCAACAAGATAAGCTACGGAAAACTGAAGGAAGAGGTTGATAGATTCGCAAGTGCTCTTCATGGATTGGGAATTGGCAAGGGAGATAAACTTGCTATCTATCTATTGAACAGTCCTCAGTACATCATTGCCTATTTCGGTGCGCTTAAAGCAGGAGCCACGCTAACCCCAATCAGCCCTGTTTATACCAGCATCGAGGTTAAACATCAGCTTGAGGATAGTGGGGCCGAATCCATCGTTTGCCAGGATTTTCTCTATGATAACGTTGAACGGGCGGGGGTTAAGTTAAAGAATGTCATTATAACCGACATCTCAGATTATTTGCCTATGTCGAAGAAGCTCGTAGGTAAGAGCGTTCTGGGACGATACGGCAAGACGGAGGCGCTTTCTTCTAAGGCTATTGAGAGCATGGGATATCATCCTTTCCAGAAGCTGATAAAGAAGTATTCGCCTAACCCTCCCAAAATTGAAATCAATGCCAAAGAGGATATAGCTGTACTTCCCTATACCGGCGGAACCACAGGACTACCCAAGGGTGCCGTGCTGACGCACCACAACCTGCTTGCCTGTCAGATGCAGTGCCTGGCCTTCATGCCCACACTCGAGCAGGGCAAAGAGGTTATTCCAGCCCTGTTGCCCTTCTACCACATTTATGGGCAGGTGGTAGTAATGTTGAACGGCTTGACCATGGGTGCAACCCTTGTTCTGTTCACCACACCTGACCTCGATGAAGTCTTGGATTCCATGGACAGGTACAAAGCGACCACATTCTTCAGTGTGCCCACGGCGTACCAGTTCCTTAAGGATTATGATAAGACCAGCAGGTTCAACTGGAAAAACCTGAAGATAATAACCAGCGGTGCGGATACCCTCCATGAGTCAACTGTGAAGGACTGGGAGAGGAGGACGGGTTCCAAGATTCAGGAAGGATACGGTCTCACTGAGTGCGCTGCTGTCTCTCATCTAAACCCGATGGGGAGGCCTAAGATTGGCTCCTTTGGTGTACCGTTGCCCAATATAATAGCGGCAGTGGTTGACCATGAAACCAACGAGTTCCTGTCGCCCGGTGAGATTGGGGAGATGATACTTCACGGTCCCAATATTATGAAAGGCTACTGGAAGAGGCCAAAGGATACGCAGGAGAGCCTGATAGAGCTTGATGGCAAGATATGGCTCAAGACCGGCGACCTGGTCAGGATGGATGACGAGGGTTACTTCTTCTTCTATGACAGGAAGAAGGACATGATTAAATACAAGGGGTATTCGGTCTTCGCCCGTGAGATAGAGGAGGTGTTGCACCAGCACCCGCAGATAAAGGCAGCAGGAGTGCTTGGAGTCCCTGACCCCACGGTGGGGCAGTTAATCAAGGCTATCGTGGTCCTCCAGCCCGAGGCGAGAGGGAAATTGTCTGAGGAGGAGATAGTCAAATACTGCGCTGAGAATCTGGCTCACTACAAGGTGCCCAAGATTGTGGAGTTCAGAGGCGAGCTTCCCAAGACGGACGTGGGGAAGGTTTCTCACAGAGAACTGCGTGAGGAGCTTGAAGAGGCATGAGTTTGAATTCCTCTTTCCTCGAGGTTGAAAACCTGACCAAGCGTTTCGGAGGTCTGACTGCGATAAATAGTGTCAGCTTCCGAATCGATAAAGGGCAGGTCGTTGGCTTGATAGGTCCGAACGGGGCGGGTAAGACGACTCTGCTCCGTTTGATAACCGGTGGGTTGAGGCCTGATTCAGGCAAAGTCAGGTTCAAGGGCAGAGATATAACCCGGGCAAGGCCCTGGGATATCGTTAACCAGGGGATAGCCGGGACATTCCAGGTCACGCGACCGTTTCGCCGCTTGCCCATCATTGCCAATGTCATGGTAGCCTCGCTCTCCCCCAGGGCGATGAAGAGGGGGGAGTGGGTCAAGACAATCGAGGCCAGAGCGCTGGATGCTCTGGAGTTTGTAGGCATCTCCGACCTCGCCCGTGAGCCAGCATCCTGTCTATCGCATGGCGACCTGAGACGTCTTGAGATAGCCCGTGCCATCGCCACCGACCCTGAGCTGCTTTTGCTGGACGAGCCATTCAGCGGACTGAACCCTGTTGAGACGGACTTGCTGGCGAAATCGATAAGAAGATTGCATAAAGGGGGCAGGTTCGGCAGGCTGCACAGCGAAGGACCCACAATGATAATTATCGAACACAAGCTGGCTGAGCTCATGAGAATAGTGGACAGGGTTATAGTGCTCGACTTCGGCGAGTTAATCGCTGACGGCAAACCTGAGGAAATAGTAAAAGACGAAAGAGTAATCGAAGCCTGTATAGGCAAAAGGGAGTTACTCAGTTGCTCCTAGAAGTGAAGAATCTCAAGGTATGTTTTGCCACAGCTATGCTTCTTAATGAGGTGAGCCTGTGTGTCAACGAGGGTGAACTCGTGAGCCTCGTCGGGCCCAACGGTGCGGGGAAGTCAACTCTACTCCGAGCCATAACCGGACTAATAAGGTGGGAGCGTTCCATAATGAAGGGAACACGGGCCGGCGACATCACCATCGAAGGCACTGTGAGCTTCAACGGTGAAAGGGTTGACTCAATAGAACCGCACGAGATTGCCAAGAGAGGGCTGGTACACTGTCCTGAGAGAGCGCATGTGTTTGCCGAGATGACCGTCATGGACAATCTGAGAGCAGGCGCCTATCTCCGTAAGAACAAGGAAGAGGTTAAGAAGAATCTGGAGCGGGTTTATCAGTTGTTTCCGGTGCTTAAGGAACGCGCTAAACAGATTTCGGGGACATTATCCGGCGGAGAGCGTCAGATGCTTGCCATCGGGCGCGCTCTGATGATGCAGCCCAAGCTGTTATGCATTGACGAGCCCTCTACGGGTCTCTCTTCGAAATTGAAAGGCGAGCTGTTTCAGCGCATCAAGGAGATTCGAGATACAGGCATCTCTCTGTTGCTGGTGGAGCAGGATGTCGGTTCTGCGTTCAGACTGGCCACGAGGAATTATGTGCTCTCACACGGAAGGGTAATCGCTGAAGGAACCGGCGAAGAATTGCTTCGGGACGAGACCATCAGAAAGACATACCTGGGCCTGTAGGCGATTACATCAATCCAGCTCTGCAGTACATACCCTGCATTTCCTGCGCCAGGCTACATTCTGCAACTTGCATCTGGGACATATCTTTTCTGTCTTATCCCGCAACCATGTCGTGAGGCCCTGAGGCATGAAGAGAAGCACCAGAAGCACTATAAAGGCAAAGATGAGCATCTTTGCCTGAGAAAGCACTGAGAGGTATCTTATCAGCACATACTCAGTGAGGGGATATAGTATGAGCACACCGGCTATAGGTCCGTAGATAGTTGCAATTCCCCCGAAAACTACCCATATAATCACCTGGAAGGACAGAAGAAGCTGCAATGTCGATGGCCCTGCTTGTGTGAGGAAGTGTGCGTAGAGACCTCCTGCAATTCCGGCAAAAAGCCCGCTCAGGCAGAATGCGAGGAGCTTGTAGCGTGTCGTATTTATTCCCGATGCCCTGGCAGTGACCTCATCCTCGCGTATAGCATGGAAAAGAAGTCCAATCTTGGAATCGGATATCTTCCACATGATGAATCCGAGGACAATCATGGAGGGAATGATGATATAGTACGAGATTACCCTAGACTTTGATAGCGGGTCAATGCTCTGGAGACCTAACTCGCCGCCGGAGACGCTCGGAATAGCATATACCACGCCTAACAATATCAGGGGAAACGCGAGTGTAGCAAAGGCCAGATATGTACCTCGTAATCTCAAACAGGGTATGCCCACAACCAGACCTGCCAGAACCGCAGCAATGGCACCTATGGGAATTGTCGCCCATGGAGCTAATCCCAGGTTCAAATTAAGCAGGGCTGCCGTATAGGCGGCGACTCCGAAGAATAGTGCATGTCCGAAGTTAATCTGTCCCGTGAAACCGGAGAGAAGATCCCAGCTCGCTGCGAATATGGCGAAGATAGCGGCGAGAATAAGTACCCTGAGTATAAACGGCTCTTGCGAAAAGGCCGGGAATATAAGAAGAAGAATGCCAATCAGAAGGACTGCTGTCCTGCTCGGGAGGACGAATACTTCCCCTCGCAATAGCTTGAACGCTTTCGTGAGGTAGGCCGCCGGTAAACTCATCCTCTCTCTTCCTCAAACACTATTCCGAAAAGACCTTCAGGCTTGATCAGTATCACGATAAGCATGATTGTCAGGGCTACCGATGTCTTAAGGAAAGATCCCGATGGTGCCAGGAACACAACCATGTTCTCGGCGAAACCAAGTATGATTGCTCCAATGAGGCTGCCTTGAAGGCTACCCAGACCTCCGAGAACCACGACTGCGAGAATCATCACCAGGGGATGTGTCCACATTCCTGGAGTCACCAAGAGGAGAGGGGCTACCAGTGCGCCTGCTATTGCCGCCAGGCCGACCGATATTGCCATAGTGAGCATCTCCATCCTCGGTACATTAATTCCCATGAGGTTGGCGACCTCTCTATCCTGAGCAATGGCTCTGATGGCGACACCGGACTTTGTTTTCATCAGAAAGAACCAGGTTGCCAGTAATAAAAAGACTACAACGCCAAATGTCAGCAGTTGCTGGTTGAGCACCGTAACGCCGAATATTTCCATTGATCCCGAGATAAGTTTGGGAATGCCCCGGGGTTGTCCCCCAAATCCCTTAAGTAGGGCTTCCTGTATTATGACCGCTATAGCTATGGTTACAATGAGCGTCGTAGCCTCATGTTGTCGAACACGCGCGATGAGGAATTTGTAGCTGAGTGTTCCTGCTATGGTAACTATGATGATGGAGATAATGATGGAAAGATAAAGGTTGAGACCTGCTGCACTGGCAAGGCTGTAAATCAAATAGGCAGCAAGCATGTAGAAGGCGGTGTGCGCGAGGTTGACTATACGGGCGACACCGAATATGAGGGAGAAACCCACGGCAAGCAGGGCATATACCCCGCTCGAGACAAGGCCATAGACTATTATGTTTTCTGCCATAAACTATCCAGACCGTAATTATAGCAAGTCAAGGTATCCCTCTGGCGATGCGTCGCCAGGGGGATACCCTTTGTTCAGACCTGCTCGTAGATGCTTCTCAAGTTATGTCGCAACCTGAGTTTTCAACCAGACACCTGGACCTCTACTGTTGCGTCCAGTATTCCACTACCCATGGAGGCATCTGATAGTCCACGATACCTTCGTATTTAACTCCCTGCCAGGAACCGTCTGCAGGCGGCCAGACGCCATTGAGTTCGCCGTCCTGCCACTGTACGCCTAAGGCGGTTACATAGCCAGGGGCCCAGGTTACATCGTGCTTACTATC
>DATKWL010000058.1:0-6645 GCA_035529555.1 Dehalococcoidia bacterium
ATCGTCTTGGCTGGCGAATGTCGCACATGGATTCTATGTCTATTTACGGACGCCTATTCTTTGAATGTCTCGTAGCACACAATCTCATCGAGAGATTTTCGTACTTTTGGTCTTCCCGTTTGTTTTGGGAAACCCAAGGGAAGTAGAGCAACGATCCGGTAGTTCTCTGGAACCTTCAGGATGTCTCTAGCCTCTTCTTGCGAGAAGGCACCGATCCAGCAGGTACCAAGTCCCTCATCTACCGCTGCGAGAGTCATATGGTCCACCGCAATAGCTAAATCTACGGCATAATCTGGCACTCCACATATCATGACACTCTCTGGCATCGTAGCCACGGCAGCGATGACTACAGGTGCCCTGGCTACGTGAGTCTGCCCTCCTGCTGCTCGAGCCAGTTCCTGGCGTCTCTTACCTTCTCTTACGACTACGAACTTCCATGCCTGTCTGTTTACGCCCGACGGAGCTAGACGAGCGGCTTCGAGAACTTTGAGTAGCTTATCTTCTGGTACAGGCTTATCCTCATAATCCCGAATACTCTGTCTTCTCTTTATTGCTTCCTTCAGTTCCATTCTCACTCCTCTTTCAGTTGATTGTCGTGCTGGG
The DNA here is from genome assembly GCA_035529555.1 of Dehalococcoidia bacterium. Classification (GTDB taxonomy): domain Bacteria; phylum Chloroflexota; class Dehalococcoidia; order SZUA-161; family SZUA-161; genus VGNW01. The sequence continues at coordinate 604 of DATKWL010000058.1, forward strand.
ATGTAACCAAAAGCATATTATATCATGAACGTCATTTTAGTGACCGGCAAAACAGGAGACAAAAGAGGCTTTTGTGCAGCCACAGAGGTTAAAAAGAGAGGGTCGAGATGAAGTCTCGACCCTCTTATACCCGGTTAACCACTAGAGCGGTCTTAGATTAGCGATTGCTGGCTGCCATACTCCAAAGCCTTGCGCTCCTCCTCCAGCGCTTCCCTGGGTATGAGGTTGCGGATGCGCTCGACGTAGCCCTTCATATAGGTGTTGAAGTTATCCACCTTAGAAGTCATCGTGACAGTAGGCTGGTCAATATACCCTGGCAGATTGGGTATCCGTCTTAGCTCTCCCGCTTTCTCACGCATCCGCCATAAGGTCGGTCTGATGGAGTTCATAAGCTCCTCAACCTCATCCACCTCCTCGCTAACCTTGACCGTACTCCACCTGATAGGCACAATATCACCTCCTTTCCGGGCGTAGTTGCCCTTTCGTTTTCTTAACTTTGGCTATAGAGAGGTAATCGGGGCACTTCGGAGAGCATCGGTGGGTGTGCCCTTTGAGACAGTCTCGGCAAAGCCAATAACACTTCCTTGTGTTTTTACAGCGATAAACTATGTCCATATCCCCCCTTTCCGACACAAAAAGAGGGGGTATCACTCCCACGCTTGGGGAGCGAAACCCCCTTAAAAAGACAAAAAGAGGCGAGAGTAAACCCTCGCCTCTTTTGCGTGGCTGTTTTGTGTGTTCAAGCGTTCAGTTATACGGCTACTGGCTCTTTCGCCTTGCGTTTCCGCCTCGGCTTATTCTCGGCTGGCTCTGGCTCGGCTTTCGCTTCGGCTATCGCCTCGGCAACCTCGGCTTCTGGCTCGGTTTTAGGCTTCTCGGTGGTGCTGGTCAGCATCGGCATGACTACCAGCCGATAGCCATCGGTGGTAAACAGGGTCGGCGACTTGCTATCGGCGAGCTTGAAGTCCACCATGCCCCCACAGGCTCTTAAGGCATCGGCGAGGTACTTACCGTCAAGCCTCACCTTGATTGCCTCGCCCTCAATATCGGCTGGTATAACCGCTTGCCCCTTATCATCGGGGCTTGACAGTATCACCATGCCGTTTTCAAGGGTGAGGTCTATCGGGTAGGACTTGTTATCGGCAAGGGCTTTGAGGGAGCTAACCGCCTTGACCGCCTCAACGGTGTCAAAGTGGCTAACGGTTTTTGCCTCGGTAGGAATGAGCTTCTCATAATCAGGGAAAGTACCATCAGCACCCCGCCACTTGTAGCGGATTGCCTCGGTGTCAATGACAAGGCTCATGCCGTCAAGGCTCTCACCGCTTGCCTCAAAGCTCAGATTTACCCGCCTTGCCTTCCGTAGGGCATTGGCTACCCCCCATAGGTCGTCACGGTTTATCAGGGCTTGACCCTCACCGTCAAAGTCAATGCTTTGTATCGCCAGCCTGAAACCGACGGCACTAACCAGAGTGAGCTTGCCCTCACCAGCTTTGAAGAGGACACACTGTAAGACAGGTCTGTTATCCTCAGTAGCGGTAAAGGGCAATACCCTGTTAAGGGCTTCCGATAGTTCAAGGCTTCCGATGTTCGGCTTGACGGTGTTGTTTGGGCTAACCCTGACTTCGCAGAGGGTGAGCGGTGTTTTATCACCTACCCATGCCAAGTCCTCAAGGTGACTGGTATTGCTACCGCAGATAACCTTAAGGCGTTTGCCGATAGCCTGCGTCTCGCTAGCGCTACCGTTTGCAGGCACTATCTTGACAACGTTTGAGCCTGCGATTGCCTTTAGGTAAGTGAGAAAGCCTTTACGCCCGATGGTAAAGTCCAGAAGTATCACCCTTTCGGCTAATGCCCTGGCAAGGGCGTTTACCAGTGTAGCCTTATGAGCTACGAAGCCGTCACCTGAACGCTTGCCCACAATATTCAGTTTTTCCAGTTTAGTCACCCCTTTTGGCTATCTGGCTAGTGGGCAAATCTGCCAGCTTCACCTAGTAGTCAGCTTCCGTTAAGCTGCGATACGCTAGCCTTAACGGTGCTGCCACTATATAAGTCTCCGAAAAGGACTTAAAACCTCTCACTCAAAAAGCTTTTTTTGTTCCTTTGCCCTCACTCTGGACAGATAACATAGCTCTCCATGAGTTAGGGCTTCACCCGCCTTGAGCTTATAGGCTATCCCCACCAATCGTTTCGGATAGCCTATCTCCCAGGTGCTATCGCTTACCCAGGCGTCAAGGTCAATCGCCTTATCATCGGCTATCAGCTCACCCAGTTCGGTCATATTGCCTTCGCTGTCTATGATAGGCTTGTTTAGGCTCTCCAGCTTGATAGCCTTCGGACACTCGGTATATAGGTAGTCCTCTTTACACTTATGTCGTTGCGCCTGGCTACAGTGTCCGCAATCTAACCCCATCGTGAGCTTGTAATGCTTGAACCAGTAGTCGGCTTGCGCTCGGCTGGCTATCCGATACATAACGGCTTCCGTGAAGGGCTTGTGACCGTTATTCCGCTCGGCTACGGCAAGGGTGAGTATTATATCGTGGAGTAAGTCCTGGGTGTCCTCTGCCTTCGCCTTGTGGGCAAAGCGTGAGGCTACCTTATAGTAGGTCAGCCATTTGCCTTCCAGGTAGTCATAACCGTTACCATTACCGTCAACTTGCCTTTGCTTACGCCTTCGGCTAGACTTGATATGGCGGGGCTTTGAAGTGGAGCTTTGGCAGCTTGCGGGCTTATTGCACCACTGACAAACGCCCTGCCTTTCCTCTAGTGTCCAGACCTTACCGCACCGGCTACAATGCCCTTGCGGTGCTGGTGATGATGTTACTGTTGTCATCGCTTGACCCCCTTTGAGCTTATTTGCCCTGTGAGGCAAGCGTTCAGGTTTAGGCTTTATCGGTATTCAATTGTTAAAGAACTTCCGTTTTTCTAGCTATATCATCCAACAAAAGGAACGATTGTTCATTAAAAGAATGAACCTACATTTACGGGATTTCTTATTTATGGATAAAGCCACCTTCAGGATTAGAACAGTCTCGGATTAAACAATTCGTGGTAAGGCTTCCGAGGGGCAAAAGCCTCTACGGGCGCTACAGCTTCTCTCAAGAGGGGAGGGCACTGCACTTTTTGTTATCAGGCACGGTGATTGTTTAACCAATAGGAAGCGTGATGAATGACTCTCAGTGGGGCAAGAAGAGGCTCAGAATCTTATCCTGTGGCTTGAGGCCTAGCTTTTGAGTGCCGTCCCAAGGTGGTGCTATCAGCTATAGAGCGCTTTCCTGGGGTCAGCCCACAGATAATCCGGTGCGGACTTACCTTTTTCGGTGAGGCGGAAATACCGGCGGGGTGGACCTGGTGGGTAGTGCTCTTGAAAGGCCGACGGCTCTTCCCTGCCCGTTTCCTCAACCCAGCCCAGCTTCTGAATCGTGGAGAAATAGTTGACGAATGAATGATAGCGGCAGCCCCTCGACTTATAAGGCAGTCTCTCAAGGTATTTTTTGGTTAATGCCTCTATGTTTTCCGGATTGATAGGGCGTTTAGCCCTCTTGGCGCTTTTCTCTTCTTGCCTTACTGCCCTGTCCTCGGCCGTAACCCGCCTCAACGCCTGTTTATAGTGATAACAGATGTCTGCTTGTGGAGCTCCTACCTCCGGATCGATCGACGGAGAGCCATAGGGGCCATTTCCTAGCAGAAACTCTCTTATAAACCAACCGCAGCCAAATGGACGGAGAAAGCCACCGCGGCTAGGCTTGAGAGGTAGCGTCACCATTTGTTTTCTTACTCCATAGCCTTTGGTACCATTGCCTGTGCTCCTCACCGGCTACCTTCCGATACTTGGCAGTAGTATTGAAACTGGCATGGCCAAGGTGTTCCTGAAGAAGTCGCAGGCCATCGCCTGAATCATCGAGTTTCATAGCCATTACGGCGAAGCCGTCCCTCAGTTTGTGCGGAGAAACATTATGAACTTTCCCGGTTTCAGGGTTGACCAGCTTCGGGAGTCCAGCTTTTTCAGCACACTCTTTGACGATTTGCCATGCCCTATGCCTGTTGATGCCGAAGATTAACGCCTTGTCCTCTTTAACGACCGGGCCGCCGCGCTGGACGTATTCTTTGAGCAGCTTCAAGGTATCACTATCGATGGGCAGCACCCTCTGGCGACGATGTTCCTGCTGCTCAGCCTGAGCCTTCTGGACCTTGCGTCCGCACTTTGGGCAGAATGTATGGCTTCTGCCCAGTCTCTGTCCGCACCCGGTGCAGGACAGCTTTAGGCGAGCCTTGAGATGTTTAATGGTAATGGTGCCATGGTCGAAGTCTATGTCTTCAATTGTCAAAGCCAGAGCTTCACTAATGCGACAGCCGAGCCTGAACAGGAGGCGAACTAATAACCTGTCCCGAAGATTGGTGGTTACCCCCTCCATCAGGGCTATTTCTCCCGGTTCAAGATAGGCTTTCATTTCGGTGTATTCAGCCCGTGTTATAATGGAGGCGGGGGAGAAAAGGACAGTGACTTAAGGCGGGTCCGCATCCTCCTTTTGTTCATTGTTTGCCTCTCTCCCCCATGACTAGACTAAGACTTGGTTTCTTCGGCCGACCCCCAAGTTTGCCCCATTGTTTCGCCATATCGGGGTATTTTGTCCTCATGGCTCCCTGTCCTTTTCTACCTATTTTGACGAAAAAATCGCGCCCATGGGCTTCAAGAACTTTGAGACCCCCTTTACGTCCTGCTTCAACCACAGTAATTGTCATCCTGGCTCTCCAGAAAGAAAAAAGCTAGCTTTTGTAAGCTAGCTTTATGATAATACCCCGTAACCGAATAAGAGACTGATTTTACGCGGTTTATAAAATGTGCTCCCGGGTTATTACTTCAAGACTTCAAGTCCTTTACCTCAATGCCGATTAATCTGGAGAACTTGCGGACTGCTTCCCCAACATTCTTAGCGTAGGAGATTGACGAACCATCTGGCGTATATGTTTCCTCTTGTGCTATGTCATCGTATTTCTTGCGGTGAACAAAATGCTCAAACCACCATTTGGCGTGTTTTTGAAGAGAACTTGGGTATTCTGTTAAGCCAGTTGCTTTAATCTCTTTCTCGTATTGTTGAAGCTTTACGCTGACCTCTGCCAGGACCTTTTCTCGTCCCTGTAGAACAATAGCCCAAGCCGGGACCTTGATTTCCAAGGGGGGCAGGGGTGGTGTCCACGGATATAAGGAACTGAATTCTTCTAACGGCAAGTCAATTTCGTCTGGCATCAAACCCTTACTTCTAAACACATCAAACATATCGTAAATAACCAACATGGGAACGGCCCAAGGTGCTCTCAATTTCCACTCATAAGCTAATTTGCTGAGAGCATCCAAATAGGGTTGTAACTGAGTTGCATAAACAGGTGCTTCCGGGAAGAAATGGGGCCCCTGTTGCATATTTTTGGCATGCTCAATTGCCGTTTTGAAATATTCCTTAGGTGGAAGCCCCGATTTTCTTCCAGAAGAGAAGGAGTCTAGGGCAAACTGGATAATTAAATTTAAATAAGGATCCCGTATTTTATCCAGTTCCCGAGCGAATTCTCGGTCGTTTCTGTATAAGTTCAATAGGGCGTCTACAGCATGCCCCTTGGTTATCTTGGGATGGCTTAGTCTTGGCATTACTTTATCCCCAAAAGGTCAGCTGGGCTTGCCTTCTCATGCGCTTTCAGGGCATCTTCCATACCTAACGTGGAGACATAATGCTTTACCATTTCCAACTCCGAGTGGCCAAGTAAATATTGCAGATTAAAGACGTTTTTGTCTACTCTCAGGAAGTTCAACGCAAAGGTATGCCTGAAACGATGCACACTACCACTACCGTTTACTCCAGCCCTATTCTTAAGCCTTTTTATTAAACACTGAACACCGGTGCAACTTAATGGCCTACCTTCTTCGCTAAGCCATAGTTCTCTGCCATTGTCAGGACGATGCATCAGATAACGCCAGAGCGATTTCTGAGCCACTTTGCCTATCCGCACTACTCTTTCCTTACTTCCCTTGCCCATAACCCTAATGTTGCCGTT
>DATKWL010000059.1:0-10760 GCA_035529555.1 Dehalococcoidia bacterium
TGGCCAAGGTGCGATGGCGCATACGGCGTAACACCGCAGACATACATTCTTACGATGTCACCCTGGGGTATGAATTCCTCTTTTTGACCGCAAAGGGTATTATAGATTTTCATCGAGTTTACCTATTAAAGCAACAGCACAGGCAGCGATACCTTCGCCTCTACCGGTGAAACCCATGCCTTCGCTAGTAGTCGCCTTTATCCCAATCTGTTTTTCCTCAATGGACAAAGCTTGACCTATTTTCTGTTTCATCTGACTGATAAAAGGCTTGAGCAGGGGGCGTTCAGCAATTATTGTAGCATCGATATTGCCTATCCGCCATTCCTGTGCTTTAAGCATGGCACCGACGCGGTTAAGCAGGGTGAGGCTGGAGATGTCCTTGTAGGCGGGGTCGTTAGGCGGGAAGTGAACTCCGATGTCTCCCATGGCCGCAGCGCCCAGCAGTGCATCCATTATGGCGTGCAACAAAACATCGGCATCGCTCCAGCCCTCGAGGCCTTTGTCAAAGGTGATTTTAACGCCGCCGAGCACCAGTGAGCGACCTCTGGTTAGCCGATGGGCGTCGTATCCGATTCCGACGCGCATAGGGCCTCCATGGTCACAGTTTTTTTCGTCTCCTTGTTTTTCAGGAAGACCTCGGCCACTGCTAAATCTTCAGGTGTGGTTACTTTTATGTTTTGGTAGGACCCCAAGTAAACCTCAACTTTGTGCCCGAGCTTCTCCACTAGCGCGGCGTCATCTGTGACCTCTTCGTTTATCTGATTATAGGCTTCCGATATCAAAGTATAGCGGAATATCTGAGGCGTCTGAGCCGCCCACAAGCATTCGCGGGTAGGTGTCTGTTGGACAATACCGCGGCGAGAGACAATCTTGATAGTATCTTTGACAGGCACTCCGGCAATGGCAGAGCCGTAATCTTTTGCTGTTACCAGACCTCGTTCAATTATGTCTGTGCTGATGCAAGGCCTCGCGCCATCGTGGATAACTACCCACTCGCAATCTGTTAGTCGGCGTAGACCTTCTCTGACTGAGTCCTGTCGCCGCAGTCCGCCGGGGCATATTGCAGTGACTTTAGGCCAATTGCGTTCCTTTATCAGCTTACGACCCAGTTCCAGGTTCTTTTTGGAAAGTACAACTACAATTTCATCGACTGAACGACAGTTATGAAAAACAGACACCGTCTTGGCCAGCAGGGGTTCCCCGTTTATTCGGGCGAAGATTTTATCTATGGCGCCCATTCGTCGACTGCTGCCAGCGGCTACGATTATAGCGCCTACTTTACCGTTTGCTTTTTTCATCGATGGATTCTTTGGGCTGGGCGAAGATCATGCGACCTGCCGCAGTCTGCAATACTCTGGTGACGGAGATGTTGAGGTCGGTGTTGAGGTAACGGCGTCCACCTTCAATCACCACCATGGTTCCGTCATCAAGGAAACCAATGCCTTGACCGGGCTCTTTGCCTTCTTGAACCACACGCAGAGTTAATTCCTCTCCGGGCAGGATAACCGGTTTGACTGCGTTGGCCAGTTCGTTGATGTTCAACACCTTTACTCCCTGGAGTTCAGCTACCCGGTTAAGATTGAAATCATTGCTTACTACGGAACAGCGCAAGGTTTTAGCCAGCCTGACCAACTTCGAATCAACCTCGTGGGTGTCATCGAAGTCTATATCGGAAATCTGAACCGGGACGTCCTGACTCTTTTGGAGTTGGGTTAACATATCCAGCCCTCTTCGTCCGCGGTTGCGTCGTAAAGGATCTGGTGAGTCCGCAATGTGACGTAATTCGTCCAGGACAAACCTTGGAATAAGCAGGGTGCCGTGGATGAAACCTGTCTGTATAATGTCCGCTATCCGTCCGTCTATGATGGCGTTGGTATCGAGGATTATCAGGTCGTTTCGGTTATCCCTGGACGTGGAAACTGTCGGCGAAGAGCTGAAAAAGAAACGTAATACTGCAGGGCCTTGAAGTATCATGATGGGCACGAAGATACAGCTCAAAAAGAAGGCGACGGCAAGAGGCGTAACCTTGCCCCACAAGCCTGGAAGCATAGATAGAGGAAGAGTGAGCAGCGCTGTTATGACTAGGGCAAACGCTAGTCCGATAGCGCCAGCCACAAGACTGGGCAGAGACATCATTCTCGGCATACGACGGGTACGCTTTCTAAACCAACGCCAAGGGCGTATGGTCACATATGGCGCAAGTAGATAGCCAAGGACATATCCACCGATAGAGAGAGACAAAATCCAGGTTAGCTCACTGGCTTCCTCGCCTGCCCTCCCTGCGATGAAGATGGCTAGCCTCCACCCCGCGATGCCGATGATTATTGCTACAATGACACGAAGAAGTACACCCCGCATAAGAACCACACCCCGACCATTTTCGGCAATAAAAATAAAAATTACTATTGACTAAAAACACCGTCATCTCCGTGGATTGGGCTTAGCCTCAGATTTTATCCTTGGAGGATGGTAGCATAAAAAGCGAGGTATGTCAATCTCGGCGCAGTAAGCCAACCGCTATTACAATTCCAAGGGCAGCCGCAATCAGACCGTACGGATTTAGGAATGTGTTAAGGAAATTGCCGGACGTTGCCTCGATGAGGCTTCTTATAACATAACACACGGCAACGCTCACCCCGGCAATTACCTGAAGACCCGGGCCGCGCTTTCGATTCACCGATAGGCTTATCGCTTCCCCAATGACATAACCGACAGCTAATGCGATGAAGAACAGGAGGAATCCGCTTACAGGGATGTAAGGCCAGATGAAGCCCAGTACTGCCGCAGAAAGTAAACCGGCGGCTATTGCTCTTATGTAGAAAATCCTGGAGACCTCAAATACTGGCAGCTTTTTAAGGGCAGCACATTGAGGACAGCGAGCTCCAACCGGCGTCTGAACCAGACATTTGGGACAGATGGGCTGCTCGCATTTTCCACATCTGAGGTCGGTTTCAATATCGGGATGCCGCGCACACCTCATTCCTGCTTATCACCTGTTGTATCTGTTGAACTGGTAAGCGCGAAGGTCAGTTCGCCTTCTGCAACTGTTTTGTCATCCACTATCGCTTTGGCTGAGCCTTTACCGACCGGCCCCCGCATCTTAGTGAGCTTGACCTCAAGACGGATGATATCCCCGGGGAGCACTGGTTTCCTGAAGCGAAAGCTCTCTATACCTGCAAATAGAGCAATCTTGCCCTTGTTTTCAGGCATGCTCAATATCGCTACTGCGCCGACCTGAGCCAGTGCTTCCACGATTAATACTCCAGGGAAAATGGGATATCCGGGGAAATGACCCTGAAAGAAAATTTCACCGAAGGAGACATTTTTAATACCTACTGCTTCTTCTCCGGGTTTCAAGTCGATGATTTTATCCACGAGGAGGAAAGGCCAGCGGTGAGGAATTATTCGCTGAATTTCTCTGGAACCCAAAATCATAGCATCACCGTCCTTTTTGCTTTGATAAATAGAAGAGCTTTTCCACTGAATTACGAGGCACATCTACACTGCCCATATTGGCACCGATGCTGTCGTCTAGCCCGTGAAAGTCGCTGCCGCCCAAAGATATGAGGTTATTCTTTTTAGCCAGCTTTTCGAGTTGGTCTATTGTGCTGGCGTTATATCCGTTGTAGTAGATTTCAATGCCTATTATTCCCGCCTTTTTCAATTTCATAGCAAACTGTTCCAGAGACTCTATATCTGCGGGGTGTGCCAGGACGGGGAGTCCCTCCGCATCAAGCACTAATTTGACCGCCTCCAGCGGTGTCAATTTCTTGCGTTTCACATAAGCGGGGCAATTACGTCCGATGTAGTTGTCAAAAGCTTCTCTTAGAGATGAAACAAACCCCTGTTCCCGCATCGCTTGCGCGATGTGTGGTCGTCCCACTGAGCCATTGCCTGCCAGCTCAACTACTCTGTCCCAGTTGACCTTGATGTTCATCTCCCCAAGCTTGGCTACCATTTTTCTGCCTCGTTCATAGCGGGAGTTTCGCAATTCCTTTAAGGCTCGGTTGAACTCAGGGTCACGGTAGTTAATGAAATAGCCCAGGATGTGAACTTCTCCCTTCGGCACATCGGTATTTATCTCCACGCCTGGTATGACCGTAAGCTCGGGAAAGTTTCTGGATTCTTCAAGCGCAGGCTGTATTCCTTCAACTGAATCGTGGTCGGTAATTGCAATAACGTCTAACTTTAGCTCTGCTGCCTGGCGAACCAGCTCGCTAGGGGTCAGCTTTCCGTCCGAGGCGGTTGTGTGAAGGTGGAGGTCAGCCCTCATTATCGTTTAGCTCCAGGTCGATTCGACTGATGCCTGACGCTTTGCCGTTATTTTCGTCAACATCCACCAGAACCGAGTTAAAAATTGATTTGCCTTTGCCCACGGACAGTCGGTGGGGCATCATGGTCAGGAATCTATCAATCACCGAATTAACATCGTCTCCTATTACAGAGTCAGCCGCCCCGACCATACCGACATCGCTGACAAAGGCGGTGCCGCGGGGAAGGATACGCGTATCGATAGTTCCGACATGCGTATGTGTGCCCAGAACTGCACTCACACGGCCATCCAAATACCAGGCCAGGGCTGCCTTTTCTGCTGTTGCTTCACCGTGAAAGTCGACAAAAATGACTGGTGGCCTGGGACTAACCTCTTCTAGCAAGTGGTCCATAGCCCGAAAGGGACAATCGTAATGGCCTACAAAAACGCGACCCAACAGATTAACCACCATCGCTTTTTCTGTGATGAGGTAACCCTTACCGGGCACGCCCGGCGGCATGTTCAGCGGTCGTATAATGAGAGGCTCATTTTCCAGGTAGGTGATAATCTCCCTGTGGTGCCAGATATGATTGCCCGATGTGATGATATCTACGCCTGATTTAAAGAGTTCCTGTGCAGTCTCCGGAGTAAGTCCAATGCCGCCGGCTGCATTTTCACCATTGGCGATAATCAGGTCAATCCCTTGCTTTTTGCGCAATTCTGGAAGCAGAACAGAAATGGCTTTTCTGCCGGGTTTGCCCACCACATCGCCCACCATTAATATTCGCAACAGGCCTCCTTACTTGGCGTAGTCCACCGACCTTGTCTCACGAATAACAGTAACTTTTATCTGTCCGGGGTATTCCAGATTTTCCTCTATTTTCTTCACAATGTCTCTGGCTAATCTTGCTGCCGCCAAATCGTCAATTTCACTGGGTTTGACCAGTATACGTACCTCACGGCCAGCCTGAATAGCGAAGGTTTTCTCGACGCCGGGAAAACTTGAAGCGAGATTTTCCAGGGCTTCGAGCCTCTTTAGATGTTGATCAAGGGATTCTCGTCTTGCTCCTGGCCTCGAGCTGGAAATAGCATCGGCAGCAGAGACGATGAAACCGTAAACACTGGTAGTTTCTGCCTCACCGTGGTGCTCGGCGATAGCCCGGGATACATCGGGGAATTTGCCGAACCGTTTCGTTAAGTCTGCACCGATGGTTGCGTGCGGGCCTTCTATCTCCTGGTCGACCGCTTTGCCTATATCGTGTAACAACCCCGCTGTTTTACTTATATTGATATTGGCCCCCAGCTCAGCGGCAATCATGCTTGCCAGATGCGCCACCTCTATGCTGTGAGCTAACACATTTTGTCCGTAGCTGAAACGGAACTTAAGACGTCCCAGTAGTTTAATTAGCTCGGGATGAAGGCCAACAACAGCTGCTTTATACGCTGCCTGCTCACCCTCGGCCTGAATAGTGGCATCTACTTCATCTTTAGCCTTGGCTACAACCTCTTCTATGCGAGCGGGATGAATACGGCCATCGAGAATAAGATGTTCCAGAGCTATCCTCGCTACCTCACGCCGAATAGGGTCAAAGCAGGATATGGTGACAGCCTCAGGTGTATCGTCCACTATAAGGTCAACCCCTGTGGCATTTTCCAGGGCTCTGATGTTGCGCCCCTCGCGGCCGATGAGGCGCCCTTTCATGTCGTCCGATGGCAAGGGGACTACCGAGACCGTGGTCGTGGAGATGACATCGGTAGAGCATCGCTGAATGGCAAAGGAAACAATCTCGCGAGCCTTCTGCTCCGACTCTTCTTTTAGCTGGGATTCAACTTCACGGATGCGCTTTGCCATATCCTGGCGGGTCTCCTCCTCAACTGCTTTTAAGAGTGAATTCTTAGCCTCCGATGTAGACATGCCTGAGATAAGTTCAAGTTGTTGAACTTGCTTGCGCTTAAATTCCTCCAACTGTGCTGCGGATTTCTCCATATCTTTCTCTTTGTTGACCAGTGAGCGCTCCCGGCGTTCCATGGCTTCAGTTTTACGGTCTAGGTTCTCCTCTTTCTGGGCTATTCGTCTTTCCTGTCGGTGAAGTTCAGAGCGGCGTCCTCGAATCTCAGACTCGGCATCAGCCTTTATTTTTATAGCTTCTTCTTTTGCCTCCAGCAACGTTTCCTTTTGCTTGGTAGTGGCCTCCTCGAGAATCTTCGCCGCATCTCTACGGGCAATTTGCATTTTACTCGACATAATCAGGTTCCTGATGAAGAAACCGACAGCGAGTCCGATTAGGAGCGCTACGGGTATCAATATTATCAATATTATGTCCATGTTTGGGTCCTTCTTTCTATGTCAAGCAGTGTTAGAAATTGAGTTCTGACTTGTTTGTTCCTGCCATACTCGATTTATGATACGATTTATCACTTCGTAGGAAAAGCCTCTTTGTTTCAGGAAAGCGGATAGGCGATTGCGAAAATTATGGTAATCCAGCCCTTTGAGAGACCCCAATTTCTTTTGAGCAGCCTTATAAGCATTGAGTTCATCATCCAACCCCGCCGTAATCTCGGCGGCGGTTTCGGCGTCCACACCTTTTTGCCTTAACTCGAACTCTATGAAACGACGGCTGCGAGGTCTGAAGTTCTCTCGGTTCTCGCGCCAAAATCGAGCAAAATCAGCGTCATCGATTAATTTCTGTTCTTTTAACTTGGCAATTACCTGCTGAATAGTATGAGCTTCGAAACCCTGACGGCGAAGCCTGTTTCTTACCTCTGCCTCACTCCTGGGACGGGGGCTTAAATATCTCAGCGCACTATTCAGGGAGCGATGAAGGAGGTCATCATTCTTAAGTTCTTCCACCTCCTTAGATGTTAATTCCTGTCCTTCATGAAGGCCAGCCGTAGAGGCTACGGGGACGCTTAAGCTAAAGGCAAAAGCTCCGTCTAAAAATAAATTGACTCTCCCCTTTTTAGCCTTTTGGGTTTCAATTGCAGTAACCCTCTTCATGTCGTCCTCTGAATAAATCTGGACATGGGCAAGGTTAAACTTTGCCGTTAGAGATGGCCAGGTTGTGAGTTCAGGTGATGGGAGGATAAAGTTATTCTACCGAGGCAAGCTCGGCTTCTGAGGTGAAGGACTCTTTTTGCGCGCTGGCATTTGCCCTAATTTGCTGCTCTATCTCTTGGGCTATATCAGGGTGGTGTCCCAGGTATTCTTTGGCATTCTCGCGCCCCTGCCCGAGACGGGTGTCATTATAGGAAAAGAAAGCACCGGTCTTTTTAATGATGCCCATCTCTGCTCCCAGGTCAAGCAGGTCGCCATCCTTGCTGATGCCTTGACCAAACATAATGTCAAATTCTGCGGACCTGAAAGGCGAAGCGACCTTATTCTTGACTACCTTGGCTTTAATTCTGGTGCCGATTACCTTGGTTCCTACTTTTATATTGTCCACTCTTCTCAGGTCTATTCTCACAGAACTGTAGAATTTGAGAGCCCTGCCTCCAGGGGTCACCTCGGGATTGCCAAAGAAAATACCCACCTTTTCCCTTAATTGGTTTACAAATACCACTGCGGTCCGTGATTTGCTTATAGCACCCGATAGCTTCCGCAGCGCTTGGGACATTAGCCGCGCCTGCAATCCGACATGGGCCTCACCCATCTCGCCCTCAATCTCTGCTCTGGGAGCCAATGCCGCTACACTATCAACCACCACCACATCAATGGCTCCACTGCGGACAAGTGTCTCGGTAATCTCCAGGGCTTGTTCACCTGTATCCGGCTGGGAAACAAGCAGCTCATCTAATTCGACCCCGCATACAGAAGCGTAGCTGGGGTCGAGGGCATGTTCTACATCGATATATGCTGCTTTCCCACCAGATTTTTGAGCTTCAGCAATAATATGCTGGCACAGAGTTGATTTACCTGAAGCCTCGGGTCCGAAAATCTCGCTCACTCGACCCCGAGGAATACCACCGACACCGAGGGCTAGGTCCAAAGCAATCGAGCCTGTGGGAATAACCTCAACAGCCACTTTCGCGGAGGCTTCCCCCAGCCTCATAATTGAGCCCTTGCCGAATTGCTTTTCGATCTGGCTGATCGCTATTTCGAGCGCCTTCTCCTTTTCTGTCTCCATCTCCCGACTCTTTTTAATTAAGCCTCCTTCAGCCCACAACGGGGCGACTCTTTCTCAGCCAATCCGAGCCCATCATAGCATATTAAAAAAGTAAATACAAGTAAAAGTCTTGTGAGAATCTTCATTGAAAATTGTAAATTTAGGCGGTTTGATTTATAGTCAGAATTACCTGCTTTTATTACTGAATCAAACAAGGGGTGAAGATGCAATATTCTCTTGCCAGTACGAGGTTTGGATGGTTGGTATTGGTCGGTTCCAGGGCAGGGTTATATTCGCTTACACTACCAAAAGCATCTCCCGAGATGGCACTGGACGATATCGGCCAGGTGGTCGAAGGTGCTATTGAAGATGAACAGTTCTTTGGAGACCTGCCCCATCGTCTAAAGCGTTACTACGACGGTGAGAAGGTAATTTTTAATGATAAGCTTGACCTCGATGGTGCGACTGTTTTCCAACAAGCGGTATGGAGGGCGACCCGCGCTATCCCTTATGGCGAGACAAGGAGTTATGGCTGGGTGGCAGGGCGAATCGATAAGCCGAGAGCTTGCAGGGCTGTGGGAAATGCCCTGGGTCGGAACAGGCTGCCCATCATCATCCCCTGTCATAGAGTCATTGCCGGTGATGGTGGACTTGGCGGCTTTGGCAATGACCTGGAATTGAAGGAGCGTCTTCTTGAGCTGGAGGCCAATCGTTGAGGCTTTTGGTTGAAAGAAATCAAGCGATTTTGTTTTCTATAATCAAGTCCTGTTCGCCGACCAGCTCCACCAGTTGACGGTGAAGTTCGGAGCAATAACTCGTGGTCGAATTAGGAAATTCAAGTCTCGTAATAATCTCGCCGCTGATGATAGAGAGGTGAACTTCGTCATTGCCGGGAAATTGCTTTAATGTGTCAACCACGCGCCTCAGTAGAATTATATCTGCGTTGGCATCAGCGGAGGTGGGGATTCTGATTTGCAGACGTCGACGTATGGTGTCTCCCTTAAGATTGTTCGCTGTCTCAGCGGCTTCCTCGGTGCTGCTCGGTTGATAAAGCGATACGCTCAGGCAGACAAGCTGGACACCCTCGCCTCTGGCTTTTACTTTCCCCTTGATTAACAGGGTGTTTCCCTCCTCCCAGAGGTTCCTGGTGCGTTCATATACTTCGGTCCAGGCTGTTACTTCTACGCTCCCCCCAAAGTCCTCGATTACTGCGCTGACGAATGGACGTCTGTCCTTGGTGAATATCTGTCGCATCGAGGTTATAGTCCCTGCCGTAATGACCGTCTGGCCAACCATCTCATCATTTATTTGCCCGCAGAATACATCGACCATGGCAGCCAGTTTTTGCGAAGCATAGCTGAAGGGATGGGCGGAGAGACATACCCCCAGTAGTTCTTTCTCCCACAATAGCTTTTCTTTGGGAGAAGCCTCCATGCTGGGAAGTTCAAGCCCCGGCAGAGGCACATCCACGCTTTGCCCCCACAGGTCGAACATGGTAGACTGGCCTTTTTCCTTAAGTCGTTGCTCTGTTTGTGCCAGCGAAAGTATGCGGTCAACACCGGCGAGGAGAGCGCCTCGGGTCCCTAACGAGTCCATCGCTCCGGCTTTCATGATGCTTTCCAATGCTCTCTTATTGAGGTTTCTGAGGTCAGCACGGCGACAAAAGTCTTCGATTGACTTGAAAGGTCCACCCTGTTCGCGGGCGGCGATGATGGGTCTGATTGCAGCGGCTCCCACATTTTTGATTGCTGCCAGCCCGAAGCGGATAGCCGGGGCGTCGCCTTCGCTTTCGATGGTGAAGGTCTCGCCGCTGCGGCTGACATCCGGTGGCAACACCTTGATACCGAGTCGCTGACATTCAGCAACAGCGGTGGCAATCTTTTCCGCCTGTCCCATGTTTGCGGTGAGGAGTGCACACATGAACTCCACGGAATAGTTTGCTTTGAGATAGGCAGTCTGGTAAGCAATCATGGCGTAGCTTACGCTATGTGCTTTATTGAAGGCGTACCCGGCAAAGGGCTCAATGAGGTTCCATACCTGTTCCGCTACTTCTTTGGAGAACCCTTTTTTCTTGGCTCCGGAGAGGAAGCGTTGCATCTCCTTCTTCATTATCTCGGGAACCTTTTTCCCCATTGCTTTGCGCACGATGTCGGCCTCGCCCAGGCTGTATCCGGCAAAAGCCTGCACGATGAGAAGAACCTGGTCTTGATAGACGATGACGCCGTAGGTTTCCTGAAGTATTTCGGTGAGTGCTTGATGAGGGAAGCGAATGGGTTCAATTCCATGCTTGGCTCTGATGAAGGTTGGAATATGTTGTTTCGGACCGGGGCGGTATAGAGCTACCATGGCGGCGATGTCGCCGAAACAGGTAGGTTTGAGTTCCTTGATGAAGCGCCGCATGGCAG
>DATKWL010000060.1:0-4282 GCA_035529555.1 Dehalococcoidia bacterium
CTTGTAATCGCTGAGAGTTCCTGTAGCCATAGGAGAGCCCCAGAGGTCGAGCTCCTGAAAAGTACCCGAGTCGAGAAGCTTCGCAATCCTCTCCCTTGCTGTGAGCTTTCCCTTAGCGTGCTGGCTTATTACCTTAGCTGTGCCACCGCCGTACCTGAGCCTGCTCTGCAGTCTCCCCAGCACGGTAAGTTTTTGTATCATCCGGCGAGAAGTCATTCTTGAATACTCTCAAATAACAGAATTGATTTTTGTATATTAGGGTCGATTCTAGGGTTTTTCGAAGCCGCAGTCAAATGTCATAAAAGAGGTCGCTTGCGAATATATTTGGAGGTATTGCCAAGACATCTCGAACGTGCTTCTTGACATAGCTCGATACTAGGTTTAGACTATTTTGCGTTATTCCCTCGCTAGTTTCAGTTATAATAATTCCTAATGAGGGAATTTTTGTGCCGACTGGGCAGTCTGGGATAGTAGAGGGCTGCCGGTTAAAAATTAAGAGAAGGAGACTATTAGAAGATGGCTCAGGAAAGAATTGAAGCTCCGATACCGGGCAAAATAGTTAGTGTGGCTGTTACCGTTGGCTGCTCGATAACGGAGGACGGGGAAATTTGTGTATTGCAGTCTATGAAAATGCAGAACCCGATACTATCTCCAGTGGAAGGCACGGTCGTCGAGGTCAAGGTCGCTCCCGGAGAGACGATTGAAACCGGTGCCCTGATAGCTATTATCGAGTGCTAAATAATCCTCCAGAATATGAGGTAAAGGATAATGTTTAAGAAAATCCTGATTGCCAATCGAGGCGAAATCGCCTTCAGGGCAGTGAGAGAATGCCGTGAGTTGGGCATAGCGTCTGTTGCCGTCTACTCGGATGCGGATGCTGCAGCACTTTTCGTCAAACATGCCGATGAGTCGCATCCTCTGGGAGACCCGGAGCCCAATGCCAGTTATCTGAATATGGAGAAGATATTGAATATAGCCGAGAAGGCGAACGCTGAGGCTATATATCCGGGATACGGCTTTCTGGCGGAGAACCCCAAGTTTGTCGAGGCCTGCGAAGCCAGAGGTATTGTATTCATCGGGCCCCCCAGCTATTCCATGCACGAAGCCAAGCCGAAGCATAAATCGCGCGATCTGATGAAGAAAAACGGTGTTCCGGTATCGCCGGGCTCAGAGGGCGCTATCGATGACGCTGCTGGTATGTCCGGGGCTTTCGAAGTGGCTGAGAGCATAGGGTATCCCGTAATTGTGAAACCGAGCGGCGCTGGCGGCGGAATAGGTATGAAGGTTGCCAAGACCAAAGAAGAGCTGCAGGCTGCGATGGATTACGCCAAGTCTCTGGGCAGCGAAGCCTTTGGTCTGCCGGCTTTCTACATTGAGAAATACATTACCCGAGCGAAACATATCGAATTTCAGATTCTGGCTGACAAGAAGGGTAATACCGTCTATGTAAGCGACCGCGAGTGCTCCGTGCAGCGGAGATACCAGAAGCTCATCGAGGAAGGGCCTTCCCCCATAATGACCCCTCAGTTAAGAGAGAAGATGGGCAGTGACGCAGTCAAGGTTGCTAAGATATTGAAATATGTAAATGCACTGACAGTGGAGTTCATCTACTCCATGGACGACAATCAATATTATTTCAACGAGGTAAATACCCGTCTCCAGGTAGAGCATCCCATCACCGAGCTTCTCACCGGAATTAATCTGGTCAAGGAGCAGATAAGGATTGCTGCCGGTGAAGACCTCGGCTATACGCAACAGGACATAAAGCTTCGCGGCTGGAGCATAGAATGCAGGATAAACGCCGAGGACCCGTTCATGAACTTCATGCCTGCACCGGCCAAGATTATAACCTATGACCCTCCCGGAGGCTTTGGCGTGAGAGTAGATGGCGGCGTATACGGCGGTTACACTGTGCCGTTCCATTATGACCCACTTATGGCAAAGCTGTTATCCTGGGGCAGAAACCGCGAGGAAGCTGTCGCCACCATGAAGAGGGCGCTCAAGGAATATCATATCGAGGGGGTTAAAACCAATATCCCGTTCCATTTAGTGGCGCTGGATACCGAGTCCTTCCGCAAGGGTGACTACACCACGCATTTTGTAGAAGAGCAGGGTATCCTTAAAAAGCTCCGTGAGCTAAAGAAAGCCGGAGTGTTCAAGTAAGCCCCGGGTTGAAGGTGTAAACCCGGGGGACTTCCAAAAAGATGTATACCATGAACCCGATGAGAGCTGCGGCGCGGGTGAATTCCGTTGCCGCAGCTATTTTCACTTACGACTATATATCATTGTGTCCTCAATCCCAACCTCTTGTTATAATATCCACCAGAACTTTGCTTGAAAGCCGCTTTTGGGCTGAGAGGGTGCAGATTTAATGTCGAGCCAGGTTATATGGTGGGTTGTCTTCGGTGCGGTTGTGTTAGTCCTGCTGGTTCTGGACATGAGGGTTTTTCACCGCAGGGCTCACGTAATTACCATAAAAGAATCGCTTCTCTGGACTGCTTTCTGGATTGCTATAGCTCTTCTGTTCAACCTGGGTATCTACCTTGTTCGGGGTCATGGGCCGGCGCTGGAATACCTCACCTGCTACCTGATTGAGAAGTCTCTCAGCATAGATAACCTCTTTGTTTTCCTGATGATTTTCTCCTATTTCTCCGTGGCTCCAGCCTATCAGCACAAGGTACTGTTCTGGGGCATCATCGGCGCAATCATCATGCGCCTGGCTTTTATAGAGGCAGGGGTAACACTGCTGGAGAGATTCCACTGGGTCTTCTATATTTTCGGGGCATTTCTCGTCATTACTGCAATCAGAATGGCTTTGCAGAGGGAAAGAGGGCTAAAACCGCAGAGAAACCCTGTGCTCAGAATTTTCCGAAGGTTTTTCCCCATAACGAAGGATTATGAAGAGGATAAATTTTTTATCAGAAGAGCCGGGCGGTGTATAGCTACGCCCTTGTTCATCGTAGTGCTGGTTGTGGAATCCACAGATGTTGTTTTCGCTCTGGATTCGATTCCGGCAGCCCTCGCTATCACCCTGGACCCGTTCATTGTATATACCTCAAATATATTTGCTATTCTGGGCCTGCGTTCGCTTTATTTTGCCCTGGCCGGGATTATGGGGTTGTTCTACTACCTGCGTCACGGGCTTGTTGTCGTCCTTATATTTGTGGGCGTCAAGATGTTGATTGCCGACTTCTATCAGATACCGACGGGTATCGCTCTGGGCGTGGTAGCCAGCGTGTTGCTCATTGCGATTTTAACTTCAATTGCCTGGCCGCGTAAGGTGGAAGGAATACCTGCGCCGCCGGTACCGGCCGGTAAGAAGACTGAGCCCGGACAGGCTCCTCCAAAAGATAAAGAGTAGTAGAGAGATGGAAATAGCCCCGGCAATTCATTCGATTCCAGTGGATACCTGGACGTTCATGGGGCTGTATGCACCGAATGTCTATCTTGTGCTGGGTGAAAGGGCGGCGCTGATAGACTCGGGTTACGATGACATAGAGACAGTCGGAAAGAGGCTGGAATATATCAAAGAGTTCGCTCCGCAACAGCTGGAATATATTCTGGTCACCCATCCCCATCCTGACCACATCGGCGGCTGCCGCAGTATCAGGAAGAGCACCGGCGCCAAAATACTATTGCATTCCTCAAGTGTTGCGCAGGCAAAAAGGGGATATCAAATTACCGGCGATATTCTGGTTGATGGCGGGTATGTGCTGGACATCGGGGGCCTCAGCCTGGAGATAATTCATACGCCGGGCCACAGCCCCGCCAGCATCTGCGTCTATATCAGGGAGAGCAAGATTCTGTTTACCGGAGACCACATCCTCGGTATAGGCACTACTGTGGTCGATGCCCCTGAGGGAGATATGACGCAGTACATCGACTCTTTAAAGAAGCTTCTGAGCTACGACATTCGCCTCATTTGCCCCGGGCATGGTCCGCTGATACGGGAGGCCGGGCGGAAGATAAATGAACTTATAGCTCATCGACAAGAGAGAGAGCTGCAGGTTTTATACTGTCTGAAGCGGGGCAGGAAAAAATTGGTGGAACTGGTGGCTGAAATCTACCCCGAACTGGACTACCGCCTGCTTGAGTTAGCGCACAGGCAAGTGCTGGCTCACCTGAGAAAGCTTGTCAGGGAAAAGAAAGTGATTGCCTCCGGCGGGGAATACGCGCTCAAATAGCGGTCAGCGGTCAGCAATCAGTGACAGATTAAACTGAGCGCTGAAAGCTGATAACTGAGTGCTTGCCGCTATTGAAAGCATAATGAGGTCGGAGTATT
>DATKWL010000061.1:0-5292 GCA_035529555.1 Dehalococcoidia bacterium
ATGTAAGCGTGCCCAGGGACAACATAGTGGGCGGGCTGAACAAGGGTTGGCAGGTTGTGCAGGATTTGATGCAGAAAGCAATCGCCGCCAAGTGCGCAGAGATGGTGGGCGGCGCGCAGGCTGCGCTGGACATGGCTGTCAACTATGCCAAGGAGCGAGTTCAATTCAATCGTCCCATCGGCAGTTTCCAGGCTATACAGCATCATTGCGCCAATATGGTGAGCGATGTGGATGGGTCTCGCTTCGTCACCTATAAGGCAGCCTGGAAGGTCTCAGAGGGGCTTCCCGCTACCTTCGATGTAGCTGTGGCTAAAGCCTGGACTGGCGCAGCCTATGGCAGGGTGACTCTGCTGGGACATCAGATATTTGGGGCAGTGGGCTTTACCATGGACCACGATATGCATCTCTATTACAGGAGAGCCAAAGCCGGCGACATTCTGTTCGGGGACAGCGCCTTTCAGCGTACCATTGTAGCGCGTGAGCTGGGTCTTTAGAGTATAAGTATCGGCGGGACGGAGCTAAATAGAACTGCGTAAGGGCCTCATTTTCACTTAAGGGAGGTGGTTAATGGACGATAGACGGGTAGCTATTCTGGGCGGCGGCATGTATCGTCCGGACAGGGTGCGTTTCGATAATGCTGAAGAAGGCGTTGCCATGGCTTATCGCCAACTGCTGGAAGATATCCCCAAGCTGGACCCACAGGAAATCCAGTTCGTACAATCCAGCTACTTCAGCGACCATTTGAACCAGCAGCTATGCATGTCATGGATAGTTCAGGACTACATTGGGCTGCACAGGAAGGGAGGCTACAGGGTCGAGGCGGGAGGAAGTACACCTCTCGATGCCTTAATCAATGCCTACTTCCTGATAAAGTCGGGGCGTTATGACCTCGTACTGGTAGCTGGATGGGAGTGGATGTCAGAGGTAGATACAGCAACAACCAACGAATTTATTGCATCAGCTTCCGACACAGACTGGGATTTTACTGTCGGTGGCTTCTACAACGGGTATTACGCAGCTCTGGAAACAAGGCACATGCAGTTGTACGGAGAGACCATAGAAGACCTTGGGCAGATTGCGGTTAAAAACCGCAACAATGCAGTGCACAACCCGTTCTCACAATGGAGGGCTGAACACGGCACGAGCTATGTTGCCCTCGAAGACTATTACAAGGACAGAATAATAGCATGGCCCTATCGGAGGTGGAACTGCGCACTCATCAGCGAGGGCGCCTGCTGCCTTCTGATGGGCTCGGAGAAGGTGGCAAAGAGGCTCAGCAAAAACCCGATGTGGATAGATGGTGTTGGGATAGGGACGGACTCAATGAGACCAGGGGACAGGCTGGCGAACTGGGCATATCACGGTGTGTATAAGGCTGACGAAAAGATATATCCCGAGAAATATGAAAAGCCCATAACCCCTTACCCCGAGATGGCTAATTTTGGTTTCGCCAGAGAAGCAGCGAAACAGGCTTACGCTCAAGCTGGCATCAGCGATCCCTTGAAAGAGTTGGATGTGGCAGAGCTGTTCGCTCCCTATGACGGTGTGGAACTCTGTCTGTATGAAGACCTCATGTTCTGTCCCCGCGGCGAAGGGAAGACCCTGATAAGGGAGGGAGTGGTGAAAAGAGGTGGCGAGCTTCCCTGCCAGCTCAGCGGCGGTTTAACTGCGTTTACACACCCCGTCGGAGCGACATCGCTACTCCAAACGCTTTTCCTGTACTGGCAACTGGCTGGACTGATACCGAAGAAACTGGGCGACCCGACTCTGCAAGTGAAGAATGCCAGGAAGGCAATCACCACAGGACATGGCGGCACCGGTTGTCAGGGCGGGGTCATCATCTACTCCAGGGACTAAAATTAGGGAGGTGGGAAAATGGCGAGAGAAGGCAAAGTAATAGAGGATAAAGCAACACCCATCAAGAAGGAGTGGGAGGCTTACGCCAGAAAAGGCAACTGGACGGTTAAAGGCTATGAAATGGTGATGGCTCCTACCGGTCCCGGAAAGCTTGAGGAATCCAGAGAAGCCGAATACATGGTTATATATCGCCCTCATGGCGTGCTCTATCACCATAGCTACGGCTTAGTTTCGAAGTTCTTCAAGGGACTGATAGAAAAGCAACTGCTGGGAACGAAGTGTCCCAAATGCAACACTGTGTATTGTCCTCCCAGGGTGCACTGCTGGAATCCTGCCTGCAGGGTAGCTGAAACAAAGTGGATAGAGCTACCTCTCAAGGGAAAGGTTCACACCTTTTCGGTGATGCTTTTCTCAGCGGACGCATTCTTGGAGATGCTGCCATTTGTATTAGGCTATGTTCAAATCGAGGGCGCTGACACTGCCCTGCCGATTCAGATAGTTACTGCGCCCACCGAGGTTTTCGTCGGACAGAAGGTGAGGATAAGATTCCGCGAGGATAGGAAAGGCGACCTCATGGATATCTACGCTATGCCGGTTAAGGGGCAGGCGATTCCTGAAGACTCCTGTCTGCACAATAATCCCCAGACCATCAAAGATTTGAACAGGGACTTAGAGAATACCTATGCTTTTTTAGAGAAACGTTTCGGCATCAAGAAAGAAGCTGCACAAAGAAGGTGGAAAGCTAAATAGGCAATCCATACTATCTGCCTTTGGCTGGATGATAAAGTTGCTGCAATGCAATATGGTTATTACCAAGCGAGAAAATAGCGGAGGGACCCACCTGTGATTGTATTAGAGGAAGGCAAAGGACGGCTCTTCACCGACCCAGACCCGGATAGGGCGAGAGAGTTCTTTAAGAAAAAGTCGCGGAAGATGCAGAGCAAGGTGATGAACCTTAAGGAGGCCATAGCGAAATTTGTGCATGATGGCGACTATCTTGCCGTGGGCGGATTCGGGGCCAACCGGACTCCCATCGCTGCATGCCAGGAGATATTGCGTCAGGGCAGGAAAAACATGGCTTTTGCCGGCAAGACAGCAACGCATGACTTTCAGATTCTGGCAGCTGGCGAAGTCTTCAACAGATTGGATGTAGCCTACATTGTTGGGCTGGAAGCAAGAGGTCTGTCTCCTTGTTCACGAAAATACATGGAGAGCGGGAAAGTCGAAGTATGTGAGTGGACCAATTACGGCCTTGCAGCCAGGTTCAAGGCTGCTGCAATGGGTGTCCCCTACGTTCCGGCGCGCAATATGTTAGGCACCGATACCTTGAGGTATAGTGGCGCCAAGGTTGTTGAATGTCCATTTACAGGAAAGCGCCTTACTTTGCTTCCTGCCTTATATCCTGATGTAGGTGTAATACATGTACATGAAGCAGATGTGTATGGCAATGCTAGGATTAGAGGCATCCTGATTATGGATGGTGACCTGTCCAAAGCAGCGAAGCGCCTGATTATCACCACCGAGCGTCTGATATCCAACGACGAAATCAGAAGAGACCCTACGAGCACTTCAATTCCTTTCTACCTTGTGGATGCGGTGTGCGAGGTACGCTACGGTGCCTACCCAGGGACTATGCCCTACGAGTACTTTTCCGATGAAGAGCATCTACAACAGTGGCTCGAAGTGCAGAAGAACACAGAAGAATTCCGGAAATTTCTTAACTATAACATTTATGATTGCCCTGACCATTACGAGTACATAAGAAGAAATGGTGGTATTGAAAAGATGAACGAGCTGAGGCATAAAGAACTTCTGCTCCACAAGGAGATTACAGATGCCCGACTATAATACCATGGAGATTATGATATGCGTGGCCGCCAGGGAACTGGAAGATGGAGCCACCGTCGGTGTGGGAACGGGAGCGCCGTGTGCGGCTGCTATGCTTGCTCAAAAGACCCATTCGCCAAACCTTGTGATAATGTTTGAGGCAGGCGGGGTTAGCCCTCTATTGCCAGAAATGCCGATTTCAGTTGGAGATTCCAGGACCTTCTACAAGGCTGTTATGGCTTCGAGCATGTGTGACATCATGGAAACATGTAACAGGGGTTTTGTGGACTACACTTTCCTTGGTGGTGCACAGATCGATATGTATGGCAACTTGAATTCGACAATGATAGGCGAGGATTACAAGAAACCTAAAGTGCGGTTTCCTGGAAGTGGTGGGGCGAATGATTTCGCTTCGTTCTGTTGGAGAACGATGGTGGTGACACTTCAGGATGCCAGGAGGTTTGTTGCAAAGGTGGATTTCTTAACGACACCTGGGTGGCTTACCGGAGGAGATTCCAGAGTGAAGTCGGGGCTTCCACCGGGCACGGGCCCATATAAGATTATCACCAATATGGGAATAATGGATTTTGAGCCACACAGCAAACGCATGCGGGTAATATCTATCAACCCGGGATATTCATTCAAGCATATCCAGGATAATTGTGGTTTCGAGTTGCTTCAAGCAAAAATAATAGAGGAAACCAGGCCGCCCACTGAAGATGAGCTGAGGATATTGAGAGAAGAGGTCGATCCCTATAAATATGTGATAGGTAGATAAAGCTGGAAACCAGGTGAAGGAGGGTGACATGGCGTTCAAATTTCCGTCAGACGAATGGGTCAAGGAGTTCGCTAGGCAAATCAACTCCAACAAGGCTTACGAGGAGTCGGGCAAGGATTGGGAGGGGGACTGGATCTTCACCGTTGAAGCTGATGAAGCCTATCCCAAGACCGTATATTTCTTCATCGGTTTGTACCATGGTAAGGTCACTGACGCTGCCATGATGGAGAGCGAAAATGCGCTAGAGGCACAATACTTTATGCGCGGTTCCTTTACCACTTGGCGCAAGACCATCGAAGGTAAGCTCGACCCCATACAGGGGCTGATGACCCGCAAGTTCAAGCTGAAGGGCAACCTGATGAAAGTTTTACGATACCCCAGGTCGGCCAAAGAGTTAGTCAACTGCGTCGTGCGCGTGCCTACTGAGTTCCCGAGCTGACAATCAACTTAAAGGGAGGTCGCCGGGGTGTGGAATTTCGTCTCTCCACGGATTGTGTTTGGTGAGGGTGCTCTGGATGCTCTCGATGAGTTGCAGGGGCAGCGTGCCCTCATTGTAACGGATACAACGATGGTTCGAATCGGCTTGGTAGAAAAAGTTAAAGCGCATCTAAAAAAGGCAGGCATCGATGTTCATGTTTTTGATCAGATTGAACCGGACCCAACCGTGCAAATGGTTCGCCAGGGAGCGGAGGTGGCACAAGAAGTACAGCCGGACTGGATTGTCGGCTTGGGCGGAGGCTCGCCTATCGATGCTGCCAAAGCAATATGGATTCTGTATGAACGACCGGATATTGAACCGGCTGCTATCGGCCCCGTTGGAGAACTGGGTC
>DATKWL010000062.1:0-5423 GCA_035529555.1 Dehalococcoidia bacterium
TCAGGTCACGGTAGAGGCACCAGGTGAAGCTCGTCTGCCGGAGATGGAGGTATCTCGGGCCAAGGCCAGCTTTGGTCTGTTAGGAGAGGAAATCCCCCTCCAGCCGAATGTTCGCCGCAGGCATTTTGAACTCGAGAAACCAGCGATAAGTGACCAGCGGGCGGACTGGAATCGTCTGGCGGATTATCTGGAAGCATCAGAACCTGGTCCGGTAAGGGCTGAACTGCCACTGCTGCGGGAGATTACGGCTCGGCTCCGGGAAGGGAATTTTCAGGGCGAAGCGGTTCTGGTTGGGGATGAAGTCGTCGCTCTGGACCCGCCTGATGCGACCAAAGACGTGCTGGGGGTAGCTTTTGATATCGGCACGACCACTCTGGCCGCAGGACTGGTTGACCTGGACACCGGGAAAGTAGTGGCTCTGGATGCCGAGTTGAACCCCCAGATTACCTTTGGCGCGGATGTTATTTCCCGCATTATGTATACGCAGGATGGCTCGGGAAAAAGAGAAGATTTGCGGAAAGAGGTTATCAAAGGGCTGAATCAGCTCCTGTTTCGTCTGTGCCGGAACGCCCGGAGAG
The DNA here is from genome assembly GCA_035529555.1 of Dehalococcoidia bacterium. Classification (GTDB taxonomy): domain Bacteria; phylum Chloroflexota; class Dehalococcoidia; order SZUA-161; family SZUA-161; genus VGNW01. The sequence goes on from DATKWL010000062.1 coordinate 579, forward strand.
AAAGAGGGCGCATCTTTGAAGCCACCGTGGTGGGTAATACCACCATGCTGCATTTATTGCTTGGCTTGGATGCCATGCATATCGCTCTGGCTCCCTATGTGGGAGGATTGAATCGAGCGCTGTGTGTCCCGGCGGAGGAACTGGGATTGCAGATTCACCCGCGGGGAAGGGTACATATTTTGCCATCTATCGCCAGCTTTGTTGGCGCCGATACCGTGGCTGTGATACTGGCAGCGAGGTTGCATCAAACGAAAGTACCCCGCTTAGCCATTGACATTGGCACCAACGGCGAGGTTATGCTGGCGACCAGTGACGGAGTCCTCACCGCTTCTACCGCCGCCGGCCCCGCCTTTGAAGGTGGCCGCATCAAATTTGGCATGCGTGCCATCAAAGGCGCCATTAGCTCCTTCCAGGCAACACCATCGGTGGCTTATACTGTGATTGGAGGCACTACTGCTCGCGGCATTTGCGGTTCTGGACTTATTGACCTGGTGGCGGAGCTATATCGGGCTGGTGTCCTTGACCGGAAAGGCCGAATGCTCCTGCCATCCGAGATAAAATCTTCAGCCGCTGATTTGGCGGAGCGGGTCAGGGTTCAGGGGGAGACGAGGGAATTTGTCATCTTCAGCGACGAAGAGAGGGAGGTTACCCTTACCCAGCAGGATGTTCGCGAGCTTCAACTGGCTAAGGGAGCCATTCGAGCCGGCATTGAGCTGCTGATGAAAGAGGCCGGCATTACCACTGATGATGTCCAGGAAGTCCTTCTGGCCGGGGTGTTTGGCAATTATATCAATCGTGAGAAAGCGGTCACCTTGGGTCTGATTCCACCATTTCCCCTGGAGAAAGTTCACTTTATTGGCAATGGGGCGATGGACGGGGCGCTCAGAGCCCTGCTCAGTCTGGAAGAAAGACACTGGGCCGATGAGATTTCAGCTCAGGCACACCACGTCGAGTTGTCCGGGAGGCCAGACTTTGAAGAGACCTTCCTCCGTTGCTTGGCACTGGGAAACTAAAGGGCAGCGCCGTAAATTCCCGCGCTGCCCCCAGGCTTGTGTCTGCTAGTAGATTGAATTTATTCGGGAATACCCTTTTCCAGTATCGCCTCCAGTTTTTCGTGCTCTCCCTCAATCATTCGGTAGCAGTGTTTCTCTTCAGGGAACTTCACCGTCCTCACATCTTCGATATATTCACCGAAAGCTTTTACAATGATTTCGCCCAGGTTGGCGTATTTCTTGACGAACTTGGGCGTAAAAGCCTCAAAATAGCCGAGCATATCACCGATAATCAGGACCTGGCCATCAGTATACATTCCACCACCAATCCCTAAAACCGGAATTTTTAGGGTTTCGGTAATTATTTTACCGACTTCCGGGGGGATGGCTTCTACCAGAAGCGAAAAAGCGCCCGCCTTTTCTATTGCCAGGGCATCCTTAATCAATTCCATGGCGGTGTCTGCCGTTCGGCCTTGCGCCTTGAAGCCCCCCATCTGCCCTGAACTCTGCGGCGTCAGGCCAATGTGGCCCATGACCGACATTCCGGCATCGACGATGCCTTTAATCTGGGGAACGACGCGCCGACCACCTTCCAGCTTGATGGCGTCCATATCAGCCTCTTTATAAAATCGGCCCGCATTATAGACGGCGTTTTCCACCGACAGTTGATAGGAGAGAAAAGGCATATCCCCGATGACGAAGGTGTTCGGTGCCCCCCTCCTGACAATCTGGGCATGTCCCACCATCTGGTCCATGGTCATCGGCAACGTTCCGGACAGACCGTGGACAACCATAGCGGCGCTGTCACCAACCAGAATCATATCGATTCCGGCTTCCTCACAAAAGCTGGCCATGGGGAAGTCATAGGCGGTCAGAAAGGTGATTTTCTCATCCTTCTTCTTCATTTCCCGAAAATCAAGCACGGTTTTCTTGGGCATTTATTATCTCCTCCTTAGATTATTTTGGCATGGGCACTCTTAAATCGTCTGGCCCCTGCTTTGATACCTTTAATTCCGGATTGGTCTCACCAATCAATTCAATGATGTTCTTCATGGAACGAATCTTCTCTCTGCCTAGTTCCGCCAGCCCGTCTTCCGAGGTGCCCCAGGGCATGTACATCACCAGGCCTGGCCCCGGCTCCATCTTGAAATAGCAGGGAGAAGCCACTCTGGCAATTTCTGGGCACTCGTAAATGCGGTTGTAGCCACCCATCGACGCCCAGAGTTGAATGTGAACGTCGAGCGGAATACTCACCACGCTTCTTATCGAGGCTAACTGAGGCAGGGTGAGGTCACCCACCGGATTACAGCTTCCCGCCCCGAGGGATTCGACTAATTTAATCCCCGCCGCGTTGGCATGACCGGCGAATATGGAAACTTTGAAAACGATGTCCTGAGGCAGGTCGCCATTCTGCTTCATTGAGTTGAGCAAAGAGAGAACCCCTTCGTCCCAGACCAGAAAGCCCCGGAAACCAAGCTCGATGCACCTTTCGATGTCCATTAAATAGTGCCGCACGGAATCCATTCCCCTCATTCTCAGTCCGGAAATCGCGCCCTCCGGAGTGGCAATCTGCCGACCGATGTACCACGTTGGTCTTGGCCCCGGCGTGATAATCACTTCCACCTGGTTGTCATGGGCTATTTTGGCGAATTCACTCAGTTGCTCTCGGGTAAGCATGGAGGCTCCCCGCACCACGGAGATGGAGCGGTGGAAAGGGACTCCCTGTTTCTTGGCTTCATCAATCGTGGCAGCTAAGACCTTCGGCGTTTCCATTCCGGAAATCTCCACTCGGTAATGGGCTCCGTCGGGGAAAGTTTTGGGGGAGGTTGGCAGTTCATACGAATCCCCGCTGGGCATCCCCGCCTTTTCCATGGCTTTCATAATTTTAGTCTTATCCAATTTTAGTCCCTCCGGCTTTGGTTGTTTTCAAGAGTTGGCCAGATTTCAGCCCACTGAAAAGATTATTACTTTGTCTCTTCCCTGTCAAGAAAGCCTAACTTATTACTGAGCATGTTACCGCAGCTACAAAGCAACAAGACTAATAATATAGGGGGATTTAGACCAGCGCCCCTGCCGGAGATTATTCACGGCCTTTACTTTGTTTCGTCCCTTAAGTAGCGCTGGGGCATCAATAGGTAGAACTTTCGAAGTGATGTTTAAGATTTCGGTTTAGATGTTCTTTCCTTAAACCAACCCTCGATAATGCCTGAATGGATAAAGCGTTGAGCAAGAGTTTCGGCAGTTTCACTGAGCCCCAACAAGTTAGCAGTATATTCAAATCTTGTCTTAATATCAATCATGCAATCTCTTGTTAATCTAAACGTGTCAAACGTCTTTGCTTCGGACATAGCACTAAAGAGTTTCCCAGTTGATTGATTAGGAATGAACTCACTTTCATATATGGATACACTGGAAACCCAAGACCAAACAGGCCAATTTTTGAAACCCTCTAAGAGATATTTGTGAATTTTCTTTGGAATCCAAGAACTCTGGTTTGAAAGAAACCAAACAATATAATCTATAGTTTCGTACACTCGCACTGGGAATTCCATTAATTCGCCCTGAACAAAATTGCATGTAATACGACGGGGTTCATAGTATCCAAAAGTAGGATGCCGTAAAGCCCATCTTTCGTCACAAGCAGGAGATGAGCCATCAGTTGCTAGTTCCGTACCGCCTGCACTACTTGATTGGTTTAATACTGACTGTTCGTATAGAGCCTCAAAATCCTTTTCAAATTCACCTCCAAAACCTCTTATGGTGAGTTGAGGGACGTACGCTGCTAAATGTTGAGGATGCTTATGACAAGCTTCTGCTAACCCTGGCTGGGAATTAATGAACTTAAGAACTTCCTTGGGGTGGGTAATTTGAGATATTCTGGCATCGTCCACTGCATTCTGCCATAACATCTGAAGGGCAGCCCAAGCTAAGCGCTCACCCCTTTCATGTGGTGTATTGCCCCAATTTGGCAACGGAAAACCCCACCTCTCCCAATAATAGTTAGACCCTGAAAATTCTGCTACATCAAGCCACCAATCATCTGTTACAACAGGAGGTTCAAAGCCCAATTCAATAACGCGGTCTCTGGCAATGAGTAGCGTTGAGCCTTCAGGTTTAATGACTCTCAGGAGTTCAGAGAGCACGTGTCGTGGTCCTTTACTGGCAAGGATAGCTTTCTTATCAGCGAGGCTGGGGGAATATGAAAAAACGTCGTCTCTCAAGACCTTGTACCAAATAGGAAGGATAATATTAGTACTTTCGCTATTTTGCCGTTGAGCTAGTCCATCAAGCTCCCACTGTGGCCATCCTTTGTTAAAGAAGTTTTTACTGAGAACGACGATGCCATATCTGGATTGTGATAAGCCAAGGTCTATCGCCCTACGGATACTATCGCCTGGTTTAAGGGAAAACTCGTCGTACCATACTTCTATGTGATGTTTTTTGAGACGTTTTGCAAGAGAACGTACAAAGTCATCTTTATCTTCACTAGCATGGCATATGAATACGTCATACAACATTGCTATTGTTTATTATACATGCAATATTTGGGCTTGAACAGAAGGACAACTCATTAAGGATACCACACTTGGGAAATTGGAGACTCAATAGACGGTTCTACCTATTGATACCCTTGGTAGTTATTTCTGAAGCTAAGTGGAGCTGAGGAGACTCGAACTCCTGACTTCCTCCTTGCAAAGGAGGCGCTCTCCCAACTGAGCTACAGCCCCAAACTACCGTAGCCAGTATAGCATATCTGAAATTGTTTTTTATCCCTTACCCTTACTCCCCTTCCTTGTCAGCCATCAGTATTGTTGTTATACTAAATGCGTTATCGGATAAGGATAAGCGATGA
>DATKWL010000063.1:0-8152 GCA_035529555.1 Dehalococcoidia bacterium
CGCTCACCCTTCTCATCTGCCCGAATTACAACGAACTGCCCTGCCTGTGCCTTCTTCGCTACATCAGGGGCAGCTATTTCGAATAAATGGATTTCAGGGGTGAGGTCTTCCCTGTGCAGGATTTTATACATTTTACCTCCCAGTCAGCAATTTAACGAGATAAGAAGCTCTCTATTCGAGAGCTTCTCCACCCCGCTGCCCTTTATTCGAGTCAGAGCTGAGTCAAAGTTATATATTAGACAGATTGTATTTTGGAATAACCCAGCCCGCCAAGTTTAAATTATACCAGTCATGCGGAGAAATGCCAATAGCTGAAGTTGACTTGAAAATCCTCGTAAGCTATAATTCGCCCAATAAATTTATGAAATGAGAGGGGCAAGAAATGGTTAATGCATTGGTTCTAAAGGGGTTTGGACTCTTGAAAGGTCTAAATGATGAGGAGTTGGCCAAGATAGCAGAGATTTGCAGCGAGCGCACCATGAGTGAGGGCGAGACCGTCCATTCGGAGGGAACAAGAGCGACAAGTATACATCTTTGTCGCCGAGGGAAAGTCGATATCCTCATCTGGGTTCGAGAGCCTTGGAATAAGAATGTCTGTGTCCACACGGCAGAGGTGGGAGAAGTGTTCGGATGGTCTGCTGTGGTAGCGCCATATACCCGCACCGCCACCGCCGTATGTATAGAAGCTGGCGAAGAAATCTACATCCCAGGCTTGGAGTTGGTCGAGCTGTGCGAAAAGAATCCTAATATCGGATTCATTGTCATGAGGAATCTTAGCGCCGAGATTATTGCCAGGCTAAGCCAAACCAGGCAGCGATTGATCATTGAATGGCAAGCCTCGGGTATGCCCTCGGCTACAAGCTCCAGCACTTGGGGCGAACCCAGGAAGAGATGAAGAACACGCTCCAGGATGGCCAGATTTTGGAGTGATCTTGTTCTACCTAGCCCTATCGGGTCAGGGAAAGAACTCAAGGCAATTCGTTCCAAGGAAAATCCTCAAGTTGAAAGACAAGGCCATACAATAACTTTGTGACCAATAGGTCTATGCGATATATCATCGGATAGAAAGTTCAATAAATGTTAGTCGTTGCTTGTGTCAAACAGGTACCCGATACCACTCAGGTCAAAGTTGACCCAACTACTGGGACTCTGATTAGAGAGGGCGTGCCTTTCATAATGAATCCCTTCGATACCCACGCATTGGAAGAAAGTCTCAGGCTTAAAGACAAGTACGGGTTCCGCGTAGTGGTGATTTCAATGGGACCTCCCAATACTGAGGTTACGCTCAGAAAAGCCCTGGCTCTGGGAGTGGATGAGACTATCCTTTTGAGTGACCGTGCCTTCGGTGGAGCCGATACTCTGGCAACCAGTCTGGTTTTAGCCGAAGCCATCAAGAGGCTCGGGCAGAAGGAAGAGGTGGCCATAGTGATTTGTGGCAGACAGACTATTGACGGAGACACGGCTCAAGTAGGGCCGGGCATTGCTACTCGTCTCGGTTACTCACAGCTTACGCTGGTTGATCAAATAGAGAATGTAGATTTGCAGGCCAGGAAGGTGAGAGTAAGAAGGAGGCTGGAAGGTCGACATGAAATAGTAGAGGCACCATTGCCAGCCTTGCTTGCGGTGATGCGTGAGATAAACCGTCTGCGTTATCCTACAGTGCCGATGCGATTAATGGCTGAGGAGGCAACAGTGACACTGTGGGATAATAAGGTCATGGGACTGAATCAGGAAACTGTAGGACTTAAGGGCTCTGCGACCTGGGTGCGCAAAATCTTTTCGCCGGAAAGAGCCAAAGGCGAGATCTTGGGAGATGGAGCTAATGACCCTCAAGAAGCTGCTCGTTTATTAGTGGACAAGCTGAAAGAAAAAGGGCTCCTCTGTTTATGACGGATAAGAGTTCCAGCAATCCTTGAATTAGGGATCCAGCTAAGGACACACAAATCGTGGAAGAAAAAGAGAAGAAGATAAAGAAACCGCGCGGTACAGCCCGACTCATCCCCGGGAAGTGTATTGCGTGCGGGGCTCGCTGTCAGGCTGCCTGCCCCAAAGATGCCGTAGAGATGAATGAAAAGGGCGAGCCAATTATCATTTTGGAGAAGTGTATTGGCTGCCGCAAATGCGTCAAGGTTTGCCCTACCGAGGCTCTGGAGATGTACTACACCCCAGAGGAGCAGAGAATCCTAGCCGAAATAGCGGCGCAGGCAAAGGAAACTGCGCTAAAAGAGATCAGCTTAGAGGAGGCCGCAACACTAGCCGAAATTAGGGAGTACCGCGGAGTATGGATTTTCGTAGAGCATACCGAAGGCGAGCCTGCTGTGGTTTCCTGGGAGCTACTGGGTGCAGGTGAGGAGCTAGCCAAAACTCTGGGTGTCGAGCTGTGCTCCGTGGTTATCGGCGATAAGGTGGAGAACCTCTGTCAGGAGTCCATTGCCTTTGGGGCTTCAAAGGTCTATTTGATAGATGACCCCGTGTTTCACTATTATCGTACTGAGCCTTACTACAAGGCTATTTGCCACTTGGTCGACAAATATAAGCCGGAGATTATGTTGATAGGCGCCACCGGCTTGGGAAGAGACCTGGCAGGTGCTGTCGCCACGAAACTAAATACCGGCTTGACTGCTGACTGTACCGGCCTCGCTATCGATAACCAAGGCTTTTTGTTGCAGACACGTCCAGCATTCGGCGGCAATATCATGGCCACCATTTTGACCGAACGCACAAGGCCGCAAATGGCTACGGTCCGGCCCCACGTGATGCCCTTGCCTGAGAAGGACACCTCACGCAAAGGCGAGATTGTCCACGAATCTATGCCAATAAAAGAAGAGGATATCGCTACCAAGGTGCTGCAGGTAATCGAAGACGTCAGAAAGGGATGGGAGTGTATTGACCTGGCAGCAGCAGAGGTGATCGTATCCGGCGGACGAGGCATGGGCAGCTGGGAGAATTTTGTCATGTTGCAACAACTGGCTGACGAGCTGGGTGGAGTGGTAGGCTGTTCGCGAGCTGTCGTAGAGGCCGGCTGGATGCCTGCGGAACGTCAGGTTGGCCAAACAGGCAAGACAGTTAGACCTAAGATTTACATCGCCTGCGGCATCAGTGGCGCTATTCAGCATCTGGTCGGCATGCAGGGTTCGGATGTCATTATCGCCATCAACCAGGATAGGCAAGCGCCTATATTTGAGGTAGCTACCTATGGCATTGTAGGTGATGTTTTCCAGGTAGTTCCAGCCATTATCAATCGTATTGGAGAATTGCGTTCCCATAATGCAGCGAGGACTACGGAAGAGCTGCCATCTAAAAGGGAGTAAATAGTGTCGCTTAATCTCACGATATTTATTTCCGTTTTTGTAATCGGCGTAGCGCTTTTCATATGGAGTTGTTTGAGACGTTTTCGCCTGGTCCTTCTGGGCAGGTCAGAAGACCGCTTCAACGATGTTGGCAAGCGTATTATTGGAGTTATATATTATGCTTTCGGACAGCGGTGTACTGTAGCCCATGGATACCGTTTTGGCTTAAACCATCTTGTCCTATTCTGGTGCTTCTCCGTTTTAATGATTGCCAATGCCGAGTTCTTGCTCCACGGCCTGTTCCCAGATTCCATCAGTTTCTCTCGACTACCTAATGGTGCGTATTATGCCCTCGCCTTTGTTTTTGACATAGTATCAATTCTTGCCCTCATAGCAGTTTGCATTGCGATCTTCCGCCGCTTGGTTTTCCCTCCCTCTTATATTGAAGCCCGCAGCCGTGATGCCTTCACCATCCTGATAATGGTAGTCCTGCTAATGCTTGCCTTTTTCGGTCTTCACGCCAGCGAGATAGCCCAAGAGATTGAAGAAGCCGCCCGATATATGCCTATATCCAATTTGACAGCTTCTGTTTTTTTATCGCACGTTTCTACAGGAAGCCTAGACAGCTACATCAACGCTTTCTGGTGGATTCACGCTGTAGTGCTATTGGGTTTCTTGAATTATCTGCCTTACAGCAAGCACATGCACATTCTCACATCTATCCCCAACCTCTTTTTCAGAAGTCTGACGAAAGTAAATACCCAGCCTCGGGAGCAATTTAAACAGGGGTATACATTCGGTGCAGGACAAATAGACCAATTCACCTGGAAAGGTTTATTTGACTCCTATTCCTGTACTGAATGCGGACGGTGTTCGGATGTCTGCCCTGCTACCAACACTGGTAAGTTGCTGAACCCGCGATTGGTCATTCATGACATCAAAGTCAACTTGCTTAAAAATGGACCACTTATTACCCGTAAGAAGGAAACGAATTTGCCCTTGATCGGTGGAGGCGAGGCAGGAAGTGTAGCTGAGGAATCTATTTGGGCATGCACGACCTGCGGTGCTTGCATGGAAGTTTGTCCGGTGTTTATTGAGCATGTGCCCAGGATTGTTGATATGCGGCGAAACTTAGTAGAAATAAAGGCCAAGTTCCCCGATGAATTACTGGCCTTTTTCGAGAATATGGAACAGCGTAGCAATCCCTGGGGTATTGTGCCTGCGGAACGTGTCAAGTGGGCTACAGAAATGGATATCAAACCTTTTGAGGCGGGCAAGACTGAATATTTGTTCTACGTAGGTTGTGCCGGTGCTTTCGATGCCCGCAGCCGACGAGTTACCATCGCCATTTCCAAGATACTGAATGCGGGGGGCATTTCTTGGGGTATTCTCGGAAAGGATGAATTGTGTTGTGGTGATAGTCTTCGTCGATTGGGTAATGAATTCGTTTTCGACCGCATGGTTAGGGGGAACATCAAGATATTCGAAGAGAAGGGCATTAAGAAGATTATTACTCAGTGTCCCCACTGCTATAGCACACTTAAGAACGATTACCGTCAGTATGGTATGGAACTGGATGTCATCCATCACACTGAGTTGCTCGGTAACCTGATTAAAGCGGGGAAGTTGAGCCTAAATGGGAGCAGAGACCTGGGTAACGTGGTGTTTCACGATTCCTGCTATCTAGGAAGATATAATGGGATTTACGAAGCTCCACGTGAAGTTATAGCTTCAGCTATCGGCCGAGTGCCTGCAGAGATGAGTCACAACAGAGAAAGGTCTTTTTGCTGTGGTGCCGGGGGCGGGCGGATGTGGATGGAGGAAAGCACGGGGAAACGTATCAATGTAGCGCGTGTCGAGGAGGCTTTGAACAAAGACCCGAAGACAATTTGTGTATGCTGCCCCTACTGCATGACAATGTTCGAAGACGGTCTAAAAGAGAAAAACGCAGATAGCAGGATTCAGGTCTTGGATTTAGCTGAGGTCGTAGCCAGAGCGCTGAAATAAGAAGTGCGGCAGTTATGCCTTCAGCATTAACGGGCGACTGAATTCCACCGCCCGCTATCGACAGTTCCTTTATAGTCCCTTTTTGCTTGATATGCACTGCTCTTTACCTCTACCAGAAAACGACATAAATAAGTTGACTCAAAAATCATCGTCATGTATAATTGCCTAACAAGCGGGCGCTTCGGACGAAGTTGGCTTCTTTATTTATGAGTTTAATTTTTTGCTGGCTGTTAATAGCTTGTCCGTCCCATTTATCCCTCCGCAATATTCAAAGATTCTGGTCGGCACAGCAGGCCATGAAACCGAGCCGTTATCTTTCTTCTTTATCCGCGTACTCTGCAGAGATTTTAGCATGATTCGAGCTTGATTGAGGAGTGACGGAAGTGACTACTACAGCACTTGAACCCGACACCATTACGTTGACCATCGGCGGCATTAAAGTAGAAACGACCAGAGGCAAGACGATTCTTGAAGCAGCGCTGGATGCAGGCATCTACATCCCCGCCCTCTGTTACCACCCTGACTTGAAGCCGCTGGCCGAGTTGGAATCCGACAGAGCTTGTCGCCTCTGCGTTGTCGAGGTGGAAGGCGCTGCTGAGCCCCAATTGGCTTGCATGACTCAAGTGGCTGCCCGAATGGTTGTACACACCATTTCACCAACGCTCCAGAGAATACGGCGGAATAACCTGAAACTCATTATTTCAAGGCATCCTCAAGTATGCCTCACATGTCACCGCAGAGAGCGGTGCAAGCCCGGTGATACATGTCTGAGACTACCGAGCGTTACAGAGTCGCAGTGCATCGTCTGCCCACGGAACTCCCGTTGCGAACTGCAACGAGTTGTTGATTATGTCGGAGTACAAGATTTCCTGCCCTATATCCCCAAGAAATTGCCTGTTCGTGAGGATAGCCCGTTCTGGGTTCGCGACAATAACTACTGCATACTGTGCGAACGGTGTGTGCGTGTATGCGAGGACGTAAGGGGAGCCAAGGCGATCGAGTTTGCCTATCCCTGCCATAAGGCTTGCCCTGCCGGCATAGACATCCCTCGATATCTTCGCCTGATAGCTCGGGGCAAGCCAGCCGCTTCCTTGGCAGTGATTCGAGAAATAGTACCTTTCCCTGGCTCTCTGGGGCGGGTCTGTGTACATCCCTGCGAGACTGCCTGCCAGCGCGGTAAGGAGGTTGATAAACCTCTCTGCATTAGGATGATGAAGCGTTTCGCCGCTGATAATAGTGACGATTCCTGGAAGAAGCGGGCGAAGAGGCTGCCGCCTACCGGGAAGAAAGTGGCAGTCGTAGGAGCAGGCCCTGCAGGTTTGACTGCTGCTTATTACCTGGCAAAGCAGGGACATAAAGTCACAGTCTTCGAGGCTTTACCTGAACCCGGCGGCATGATGAGGGTAGGGATTCCCGAGTACCGTCTCCCGCGCAATATACTGGGTGGCGAGATCGAGGATATCAAGAGCTTTGGCGTGGAGCTTAAACTGAATACCAAAGTGGAGTCACTGGACTCGCTTTTCAACCAGGGGTACAACGCAATCTTCCTGGGGCTGGGCGCTCACCGGGGTATGAGTTTAGGAGTGGAGGGAGAAAACCTGCCAGGGGTTATCGAATCAGCGGAGTTCCTGCGGCGCGTCAACCTGGGGGAAAAAATGAAAGTAGGCAATAGGGTGGGTGTGGTCGGAGGAGGCAATGTTGCCATAGACGCTGCTCGCGTCTCTCTCCGCCTGGGTGCAAAAAAGGTAACAATCATATACCGCCGCACGCGGGCTGAGATGCCAGCCAACCCTGAGGAAGTAGATGCAGCGCTTCAGGAAGATATAGAGATTATCTATCTAGCTGCCCCTTCGAAGATGGCAAGGGAAAACGATGTTCTGAAGCTGGAGTGCATACGCATGGAGCTGGGAGAGCCAGATGCCAGCGGCAGACGTCGTCCGGTACCGGTAAAGGGCAGCGAGTTTGTAATTGAGCTTGACAACCTGATAGGTGCCATAGGACAGCGTACTCAAATCCCCGAAGGATTCAAGATTGAAGCAGGGAAGGGCGATGTGGTCAAGGCTAATGCCAATACGCAGACGAGCCGGCAAGGTGTGTTCGCCGGCGGCGATTGTGTCAGCGGCCCCGCTACTGTCATCGAAGCTATAGCAGCAGGAAGGAAAGCCGCTGAAGCTATAGACCACTACCTTGGCGGCAGCGGCGATATTGCGGAATCGCTGGTCGCCCCTGAGGAAGCCACAAGTTTTACCGAAGAAGACTTCCCAGCCGAGAAATTGGCTATTTTTTCTCACCTACCTCCCCAGGAGCGGGTCAAGAATTTCGCTGAGGTTGAGCTGGATGTGGATTGGAATGTCGCGGTAGCTGAGTCGCTACGATGCCTGCAGTGCAATGTCATCGCTCCGCCGAATAAGCTGACCCTTAAGGAAGCCAATTGCCAGTTCTGTGGTGCCTGTGTGGATGTTTGCCCCGTGGGGGCGCTCATGGAGCGTAGTTCGCTCTGGAACAGATGCCCCGACCGCGTTGTAACCACTATATGTCCCTACTGTGGCGTAGGTTGCACGCTTAACCTGGATATCAAAGACGAGAAAATCATTCGAGTAGTCCCCGACCAGAGAGGCCCTGCGAACAAAGGGCAAGCCTGTGTAAAGGGCAAGTTCGGGCTCGATTTCGTCAACTCCGCCGACCGCTTAACCATGCCGCTTATCAAGCAAAAGAACGGCGAGTTCATAGAGGCAAGTTGGGGCGAGGCATTTGACCTTATAACCAGCAAGCTGGCGAACTACAAAGGGAATAAGTTCGTCGCTATATCTTCGGCCAAATGCACCAACGAAGACAACTTCGTTTTCCAGAAATTC
>DATKWL010000064.1:0-12012 GCA_035529555.1 Dehalococcoidia bacterium
ACCGGGTAACTGTCCAGAAGTTCCCACCCCCGGTCAGCGACCGCAATAAAGTCCTGTCGACTCGGTTCTGGTTGAAAATCATAAGACATATCCACCCTCCTTTTGGCGAATAATAAAGGGCATAACCCTCTCTATCCCAGAGTGCTACGCCCCTTTTAGAAACTGGCTAATCTTCTGAAGCTCGGCTTTTCTGTAGCCTTCCTTACCTACTATTATAGGGGCAATTTCTGGCATTTGTCTAGCCACCTCGTCAAGGACCATCTCCGGGGTAATTCCCCTTGCGATAAGGAAGTTAAAGTTGCGCCGGTGCTCTGCCTTCTTCTTGGGTGAGCAGCCCTGGAGGTAGGTGCCAATAATGCTAACCCCTCTTTCCGCCAGAACTCTAAGGTTTTCCAGCCCCGCCTTTTCTATCTCCTTTTTGATTTCCTTGGCGGCCTTGATGGTCAGGAAATGCCTGGCCGTCCTTTGGGTAAAGCTGGTCATGGGACTCCTTCCAGTTGCTCTTTAGTATACACCGTGCCGCACTTAGGGCAGCCAACCTGGTCAGTTTTTACTCCCTGGGGCATGGTAAACTGCGCATGACACTGCCCGCATTCGTAGGCTTGCGGTGAATCCTTTAGTGTTGTCCCGATGCCCCCTTTGACTTCGGCAGCCGCGGCCCTCAGCGCCTGGATCCCGTCCGGGAGGTTTTCCCTCACCGTTTGTGTCAGCCCGATTAAGGCGCTGTGGCCCTCATCCGCTCTCTTTTCCTCACCGAGAAACCTCTTCCAGTCAATAACCTGGCCCAGATCCATAACGATAGGCTGACCATCGGGTCCTGCCACATGAACTGGGAATGCTGTGGATGGATTACCAGACGACTCAGGAATACCCAGTATAGATCTTATTGTTGGGCCAGCCTCTTTTAAGCTGCTCAGAGCAGCGACAAAACCGGTAATCTGCTCAATAAAAGGCTTAGGTTGGGCCACTTGCCCCGGTTGCGGTATCTTACTCAGGATGTCCTGCCTCTGCAGATCCATCTGGGCGGTGATAAGCTCCCTCAGCATGTTGAGGTCGGAATTGCCCTCCTTGTTGAGATACGGGGAAAGGGCAGTCAGGATATCTGAGACCTTCTCCGCTGTGCCCGGCTGAGAACCAGCCCCTGCTTGTGCGACTCCACTAAGTCTGCTTCTTAACGCTCTTATGGACAGGATATCCTTGGCATCTTGCAGGCTATAATCACCAAGGTTCTCGCCGACTCTTACCGGCTCGTCATCAACGATGATATACTCTCTGCCTCCGGGCTTACTTTGAGCGGCACCCTTTCCGGCTTCAGCCTCTGCCTTGGTAACTCTGGTAAGCTCAACCTCGAGCTCGGGTGGAATGCCTTTGTGAAGTTTGGCACGCCATGAGTTCACCCAGACGCTCCTCAGATCATCGGCAATATCAGCCTGGCCAAGTGCTTGCCACACCCATGCAACATCGTTATAGTCCCCGCTCCAGACGATATCGGTGGCCAAGACAATCCTGTCTTGTTTTATGCCGATGCGCTGGCCGATGGCCTCGAACTGCTGCCTTGGGGTGACTCCCTCATCTATCATCGATGGGTGGATTTCCCCCTTCTCTAATGCCTTCCTGCCAGCCCCAGTTATCAGCCAGCCTTCTTGACTGTTGCCCTCGACGTTTCCCTTATCCTTCTCCCTGGTTAGTTGTTTAAGCGTTCCCTCCTTTGACGCCTTGAGATCCGTAGCCAGGTCAGCCGTGGAAACCGCCGCCTCCTTGGTGTTTAATGCCTCCAGTAGCTCTGTTATAGTTGCCATGTGTGGGCTCCTTTCCCGCTGGCAACTTGGGGAAAAGAAAGAGGCTGACCAAGTTGCCAGCCCCTTTTGTCTTGAATATTTTGTTGTCTTCCTATAGTAAAGCACAAAAAAGACAAAGAGGCAAGTCAGTCTTGCCTCTCCCCCTAATTTTAGGTATAAAATCCTGAGACAAAGCGAAAACTAGATAGTCTTGCCTTGGCTGCTTTGTCTGTCTTGAAGCCAACTGAAGCCATTGCAACTTGGGTTTAGGGGGGAAAAGCGTTATAATAGAGGCATGAACTGGCTGGGATTAGTAATGGGAATTATAAACCATGTCCCCATCGAGAAGGTCTTGTTTCCCCCTCGGGATAACATCAAAGCGCTGGAGGAGTTTGCTGCCAATATGAGAGCCCCTGTAGCATCAAAAGAGAAGCCAGTTTCACAAAATGTGGCTTCTACCATTGCCCCTGATCGGGAAAAGGCTGCAACCGTGCCGGTACCTGCGCCGCGACCTGCCCTGCCCACTAGCATGGAGACAACCCGGGAGCTAAAGCGGCGATTAGGCAAAGAGCTGTACCGGGCAGAGCTTGACCTGTCAGCTAAATTGAGAATAGCCGGCAAGCCCTGCGATTGCCTTGAGTCAAAGCACACCCTGTTGCTGGAGGCTGCCGCTGAGGAACTCATATCTAAAGAGCCAGACAACCCGGTCTACTTCGAGATAATAGACTGGATTAAACAAAATCAGGCAAAGGTAACCATTGAGGCCATAAGCATTGGGAAATATGATGACGAGTATCCCAGAATGGCAGCGGAGTTCAGAGACTTTCGCAAAAGAATTATGGGTACCACTGTGCTAACTGCCATGGTAGAACCAAAACAAGAGGCTTCAGCTGGGGAAACTACACCTTTGGCTCGAAAATAGCTTGATGCACCCCCTTGACAAACATTTCCCCTTGTGCTAGTGTTTTATTAGATGTGGTGGCGTGAAGCCGCCTGAAGCCATTGTATCAAGGCTTCTAAGAAGAATAAAAAGGGGCTGGCAGTTTATGTTAGCCCCTTTTCTTTTTGGGGAATACATAGCGAGAGACTTAAGGAAAGGAGGTCGAAATGGCCGGAGTATATGCCAATCTTGCACAGTTGATGTCCTCACGCGAGATGTCCATCAGCCGCACTCCCTTCAACCCCGACATCGTGGTGATCAAAAGGGCCAGCTTCCCCAAGGGAACCGTTCCAAAGCACCTGACTGGCTACCTCATCAAGAAGGGTGAGTGTGCTGGCAGAACCGGTACCCTGGTCCACAAGGGTAGGCTGGTACCGGCAACGGCAGTTTGCGTGGCCGAGAAACACGGGAGATAGCTCACCTAGAGGCATCTGACAACTGAGAAAATAAAACAGGCGGTCTTGATATGGCTGCCTGTTTTATTTATAATGCTATCAGGTAAAGGCATGACTGAAGAAATTAAGCTAGTCAAAGTTGAGTATTATCGCCAGGTGAAACCGCCAACCTTGAAGCAATATCTTTACCGAAGGGCTGTCAAGGAAGCCATGACTGAGGTAAAGGGCAAGGTCGGTGTGACTGTCAATCCCGATACAGGGCTGCCTATACCTGAATCGGCTATGGCTGCCAGGGAAATGCTGAAGGGGCTCACTACGGAGAAAATCTTAGTTGAAAATCCATCCTGGAAGGAGGACTACGAGAGAGATGTCAGGAAACGAAAGTAGGGAGAGAAAAATATACATCTTGGATGATGTAGAGTGCACCCCGTGTGAAGAGGTAAAGAAGGCCCTCCAGGCAGAAATAGAGTCAGGCAAAGTCCAAGTCCTTCAGGTCACCTCAGATGAAGCCCTGGAGCTCTTAGAGAAAGCCGGCGCTTCTGATAAGGTGGAATTTCCCTCAGCACTGATTGACGATGACAAGGGAGTAAGGCTCTGCCAGATCTACCACAGTAAGGACCTCACTTTATCCAAGTGCGGCGACG
This sequence comes from Dehalococcoidia bacterium, assembly GCA_035529555.1. Taxonomy (GTDB): domain Bacteria; phylum Chloroflexota; class Dehalococcoidia; order SZUA-161; family SZUA-161; genus VGNW01. The sequence continues at coordinate 3,758 of DATKWL010000064.1, forward strand.
AGATAATCGCTATCCGGGAACCTGCAGAAGAGGAACCAGCTATTAAGCAGCCTGGAGAACAGCCTCCAACGCCCAGCGATTGACATAATCCTCAAAGTATGACCGCTTTTTACCGCGGGCAAATCCGGCATATTGTCCCGAGGCGCCTACCACCTGCCAAACATTAGGTTCTACTTCCTGGATAATAATCCCCGCTGTTGTCTCAGCACCTCTGGGGCGCAGGGTAAGGGTGCTATCCCCCTCCTCGATAGAGAAGCCGTTTATGCTGATCTTCTTTAGGAACTCACCTTTGACTTTCGGATCCATTTCTTCTTCGACTTCCTCCGAGCATTGAGCATGTTATACTCTTCGAGATAGGCGTCATTGCAGAAGAGTCCGCAGCGACAACGGCCCAGCTCCTTGATATCGTCCGGGACAAAAAGGCATGGACATTCACTTCTCCCAGGGACGCAGGGGCAGCCGCCCTTCTTTATGACCAGGTCCGCCCACTTCAAGGGCTCCTGCCCGGGGTGAATCTGGAGTTTATTATCCTGGGCGAACTTGACAATATTGGCAGCAATCGTTTCTCTGTCAGCCAACGCCGACTCAGTCATTTTCTCTTGTACTCCCTTAAGATTCGGGCATAGGCATTGTTGAGCAATATCATTGCCTCCTTATAGCCGCCTTTATCCGGATGAAAGATGGCCGCCAGATGTTTATAGTTTCTTTTGGCTTCCTCCAGCGAAGCTGTCTGTGGCAACCCGAGGACCATGTAGGCATCATCAAGGGACATAGACGGCGCCTCCGAGGAGACGGCCTGTTTTTCCCCTAGCAGTTTCTCCGGCGACGGCTGGAACTCTCTGAGCCAGGTGGCAATTGATTTGCCGGTTATCTTCTCAAACGTCTCATCCACTAAATCCCGGAAGCCGGCGATGGTATCAAAGGCATCTTGTAGTGGGGCCTTTCGTCTACGCCCTGGCATAGCCTTGCAACCTTTCCTTAACGTTCTGCTTGGATTGCTGGTTCTTTTGCCTGGTTTCCTCTAATGAGTAGCCGTAAAGAGTTCGTTGCGGATTAAGCCAGTCAATATCAGCGGCGGCACGGCCCCGATCCGTTAGCCTGAAGTAGCGCCTTGGTTCGGCTTCTGGGTACCGTTCCTGGAATGCCGATATCTCTTCATATCCGGTGGGTTCCACCCACCCCAATCGTATTAACATACCAAAGTAGCGGGCAAAGCTATGCGACCTGATCGAGGTAAACTTGTATGGGATTTGCTTCATAACACGGAGTCTAAACCTCTCCTCTTCTTCATCCGTCATACGACGGAGTCCGCGTTTTATGCGCCTCTCCATTTCTCTGGCCACGGCATCTTCAGCGTGCTCCCTGAATAGCGCCGTTTTGTAGTGCTCACGAATGTCAGTCTGGCAAGCACCCGCCACGGGGTCTATTCTCGGTGAGCCATAAGGGCCCAGCCCCCTCAAGTAGTCCCTTATGAACATACCCAGGCCAAACGGACGAAGAAAACCCCCACGATAGGGCCTTAAGACTTCAGCTTCTTGTACCATTCCCGCAACTCCGTACCTGAAACCTTGCGATATTTCATGGTCGTGGCAATACTCTGATGCCCGAGATGCTCCTGAAGCATCCTGATAGCGTCGGTAGAGTCATCCTGCTGAACTGCCATAATGGCAAAAGCATCCCTCAAACGGTGAGGCGAGATACCTCGCTTCTTACCGGTCACCAGATTTACCAGGTCCCCTATGCCGGCTCTTCTAGCACAAGCCTTTAGTATATACTGTGCGTGAATGCGGCCGATCTTGAAGATGAGTCCTTCCGTGCCATCCCTGCGGATAAAATCGACGAGCCTAGCCATGGTTTGCTTTTCCAGGGGAATAGTCCTGATGCGGTGTGTTTCCTGTTCTTTTCTCAGCGGTTCAGGGACTTCTTTGCCACAACCAGGACAGAATATGGCTGTTCGGGACAGCCTGGTGTCGCAGTGGGGGCACAGAAGCCTGACTCGAGTCTTGAGATGCTTGATAGTGATTGTGCCCTGGATAGGGTCTACATCATCGACTTGAATTGCCAGGGCTTCCGATATGCGACAGCTTCCCCAGAATAGCACACGGACGAGCAGCTCATCCCGGACACAGGTAGCTGCCTGTGCCAGGCACTCCACTTCCTCTGGGGTTAAGTAAACCTTAGTCGTCATAACAAAATTATAGCATTTAATTGAGTTTATATCACGGTTTCAGGCAGAGATGATAATTGATATAGTTTCTTTTATTCATCATAAGCTCTTTTTGTAATATTCTATTATTATAATCTCATTTTGAATCTAGAACCTTAATAATTGAATATTGAATCTGTGGCTGATCCCGGGAGGTAAAATCAAAAACGGAGGGAGCACACAATGTCAAAGGAATATCTGAAGGTTACCTATCGGGATATAGCAAAAATGCTATGTGCAGCCTTGCCAGTCGAGGGCCAAGAGTACGGCGAGAAAGTCAATCAATATCTCGAAGTCGTCAAAGCCTTGCCTCGCAATGCCAGAATAGCATTGAAGACCGCCTATGTCTTCAGTCGCAAAGTGCCCAGGGAGGAGCGTGAAGACCTATTTCAGGACTTAGCACTCGCAGTATTGAAGGCTAAGACTGAAGACGAACGACTAGCCTATACAATCGTCCGTTGTGACTGGTTGAATTGGTGGAAGCGCTACAAAATACGCTCACATTTTAGCCTAGATACAGTCACGGAAGACGAGGACGGCGAGCCTCGAACTATTGGCGAGTTATTGGTTGGCGAGGTAGAGTTTGAGCGTAAAATTAACGGAAAGCTGGACGCTGAACGTATATGGGATAAACTCCCAGCCAGTATCAAGCCGATAATATCAAGCCGATTGTTAGGCCAGCCAATAACCAAGTCGGCTGATCGGATGAGGCTCAACCGCTGGATCAAGTCTGAAGGTTATAATTTACTAATGGCCTAACACTAATCAAGCCTATGTGACGAAATAATTACCTCGAGGGATTGGCTACAGTATAGGAACCAAAACACGGATAGTTGAATTGACTATCCGTGTTTTGCTTTCTGGTGATAGCCAATTCCCAGATAAACCAAAGGGAAGGGAAAACGGCCATACGCCCGCACTGTCTCTACTCGGGGCTGGTACGGCTTCGGCCTGCGGGGGTCGTATGGTGTCATGCTAACCTATCGGCGGCCCTGGGAACACCGGAGGAATTGCGCCCCGAAGGCTAGGCATAGGGGTCTACGGTGGAAACGCAACCTCTGGGACAAGGCTAAGCCCTAGCTCTAGCCGTCCTGATAGCACGGACGGGGATTCGCTGTCCTAAATCAGCGCAGTCTGACATACGCTGGCTGTATGTCCGTCTCATCTGGACGTAAAAGAGATCGGGGGGTAAAAGCCGCCCTCACCGCCGTTACAGGGAGAGGTATCGGCTCGGCATCTGGAGCCTGTGCTACGGCTGTGGTGGGTTTCCCCCACCGCCAAGAGAACGCAGCGCGGCCAGAACCGGCGGCATTTTGCTCTTCCCTCGCCCTCATGAGAGGCTCCGAGGGGTCAGCGGGGCATGTGTCTAACCATCTGGCAGGGGCAGTAGCAAGTCCCCAAGGCTGTAACCGAGCACGGGAGTCGTCCGCTCGCAAAAGTCCCGAGTGTGGATGCCGTGAAGGGGTAAGGGTGGACTATCAGCCGGAGCAAGGCCGTAACACAGACCCCCTGTTATTGGCAGGGGGAATATTGTTTCTAAAGCCATACGCTAGCCGTAAGTCTTAAGACTTGCGACTAGCAATGGCGGTAGAAACGCCAAAACTGAATAAGGGGGACGCCATGACTAAGTGCGTGATTTGCGATCAGCGTCCCAGCCGTGAAGACGGGTTATGCCAAAACTGTGCTGATAAACTCGACTCAGCCAAACGGCACAATGGCAACGGCGAGCCTAGATACTTCTTAACCTATCATGGGCACGTTATCGGCTTATACCCTAACGGCGGGGGGATGCTTACACCTCGGCTACTACAGCGCAATCCGGACAAGCTGCCAAAGTCGAAGACAATCAATCTCAACGTCTTCTGTGAGGGCTTCGACAGGGATCAAATTAAGCGGTTTAAGGCGTGCGTGCTGTCAACAGCCAACGCCTAGATCGGAATAAAAAACGAAGGGGGTGCTGTATGTCAGGGCAGAACATTCTGTCCAAGGCCGCCATGACCCTCGAAATGAAGCCCGTCAGCTTCAAGACTGGCTCGGACGGCTTCAGAGGGCAAGGCAAGGTCATCGAGGACAGCCAGAAGTACCAGGTCCAGGTCATCGCCGTTCGAGTCGGCTCCAAGAACGGCAGCTAACTACCCGACACTCAGCGGGTGAGACGTGCTCCCCTCACCCGCTGCCGTGGGGCGGTTAGCCTCAAAACTGAATAAAGGGGGTGAAGGTTGACAACAGTATACACAACTGAATATCTGGCCAAGAACGAAGTGGCAGAGGAACGCTGGCCAGATGACAAGTATCCTGATGCGCTCCAGTTGAGAAACGCTAGGGCCAGGGAACTTCGCAAGCAAGGCTGGACTGTCCAGTGCAAGAAGTGGGACTTCACCGACCTGGCACGGTGTTCTGTCTATACGACATATGCAACAAGAGAAAGGGGGTGAAGCGTGAAACAGAAGCGCATCATCGGGCGCCCATGGGGGCGCCGACACAGGGGCGGCTGGATAATCCAGCCGGACTCTCTGCTGCAATGTCTTCGAGAAGGGGACGCCGTGGAATTCGGCAAAATTCAGGTGGGCACGAAAAATCTCTTCCAGCTCGTCCGCCTGATGGACTTCCCTGATCAGGAATTGCTGATCAACACCAATGGCAAGCTGGAAGTCCAGAATATAGCCCGTTACACAGTTGAGAAGAATGGCCAGAGGCGGACGGAATTTCGGCTACCGAGGAATAGACACTACTTCAACCTTTGCAACGAGGCCTGGCTACCCAAGGTCATCAAGACCCTGATAATCATCCGGCCCAAGAAATTCGGATAGGCCTAACCGACTGGCACACTGGGGGTATTTCTTGAGAAATACCTTCAGTAGCGAGTCTGGCAGGCTCGAATAACGGAAGAAAGGAGGTGAATATTGAAAGACACAAGGTTTATGTCCGCAGCGGAGAAGCAGAAGGTACTCCGTCAGTGGGAGCTATTCCTGAAAAGTGGGTTGAACAAGGACAAATTCACCAAGGCTCTGTACCATCATCTCACCTTACACTGCTCATTCATCGCTCACTATGACCTACACGGCTTCTACTCTACCTATTTTGAGTCGGGAGATGATATAAAGACCTTCTTTTCACAGTTCGACAACCGGAACGGCATACCCACAAGCGTTGAGTACGGAATGACCTACTGGTACACCGATCCCGACTACAACGATATTAACTCCGAGATGTGCCGTGTGGCCAGCAAGTATATCCCCGGAATAACGAGAAGTGCCAGTGCTTGCCAGAGGTTGGCTGATATATCACAGGCTCAAGCACTATTAGCCAAACACGGAATGACAATATAAAAAGGATAGCCAGCTAGCTTCACGCACGCAAAATATATAAATGTAATAGGGAGGTGCGCTATGGAAAGCGTCACCGAGCGCAAGGGCCGCCATATTCAGGCAATTCTCCAGGCCCATCCTATCTATCTTCCGGAAACCCATATCGCCCAGCAAGCGGCAAAGGCCATGAGGAAAATGCCTGAGCAGGCTGTGTTCTATCTCTACCTTATGTTAGCAAAAAAATAACAGGGGGTGAAAGTTGAGCAGAAAATCGAAAGCATTTGACTTCAAGAAGGGAGATAAGGTTGTCTTCCTAGATGAAAGTTATGACCGGATCCAACTGACCGAGGGTGTGGTGCTGATGGTCAAGAAGGCCATGGAGTTCAAGCGATGGGATGGCCAGGTGCTCACCATGCCAGTGGTCTACGTCCAGTTTACCAACCGCTGGGGGAATACGAGCAGCAAGAAGTTCGCCGAGGATTATGGGCCGTTTCAGGAAAACCCCTACCCGCTCTGGCGACTCCGGCACCTGAAAGATGGGGGGATGCGGAGTCTCGAGAAGAGGGCCAGCCATGCCTCAAAACTCCACCAGGTATATCTTGACGAAGCCAAGAAAATTGAAATCGACGTCGAGCAGGAAGCCCGGGAGTGGAAGTATCGGGAGCTGGACAAGCGTAAGCAGGCTCTTCCCCACGGTGGTATGTATCTCCGAAACGTGGTTGCCCGTTTGGGCTTCAAGCGGCCAAATAACAAATAGGGAGGTGAAAAGTGCAGATAGACATGAGGGCCGATCTATACCTCTGGATTACCTTTAACCTACCAGAGCAAGACCGGCGGGAGGTAATCATCGATAAGGCCAAGGGGGACGTGAGGATATGCGATGGTCAGCATATCGTGAAGGTAACAAGCAACCAGTTTACCAAGCAGTTTACCAGCGTCCTGGTGGACGACCAGTATGTATGGACAGCTAAATAACAGAAAGGAGGTGAAAATTGGACGAAGCCAAGCGTCAAAAACTCGTAGAGGGTGAGGTCGGGGAGCCTCAATCGGCAGAAACCCCGAACTGGGCCGTAGTTAAGTCCTCGGATCTGGGGACCAACTGCTGGCTCCCCAAGCGGTTCGTCAAGGGGAGCCGCTGTGACCGATTAATGCAGTGCAACTATCCCGAGAAAAAGACCTGTAAGGCGGTCCAGGCGGAAATCGACTTCCTGGGGAAGAATATCCTCGATATTCAAGAAGAAGCAGTGAGCCGTCAAGAGAAGGCGGCCCAAGTCATTCGGGAGTTGATGGAACTCCAGGGTCAAAAATAGGTCGAAAAATCGATGTGACGAAATTGGGTTCTCACGGGATTAGCTATAGTAGAGGGAGGTTTTAGCCTATGACACCAAAACTAGCTTGGAGCGAGAAGCTCCGCCGTCATCGAAAGGACAAGGCCGAAAATTACGCCCGGGCAATCCTCGAACCGCCAATCAGAGTGCCCCTATACAGTGCCCTGCGGTTTCCAGGAGTAGTGCTCATTATGGGTGATATCCGGGCGGGCAAGACCGCACTCGCCCACGAGATCGCCAGGCTAATGAACGAACGGCGTAATCTCCCGGCCATTCTTCACCTGCCCAAGGTTCCCGATACCATCAGGCGCAATATTCAGAAGGAGCTCCCCCAGTGGATTACGGTGGTGAGCAATCGAGCCGAGTGGGTCAAGGACTCTGTAGTGATCTTTGACGAAGCAGCACAGTCAGCCCACGCCCGCAGGAATCAGAGTGGTGATGCGATTGAGATCGATGACCTGTTAGCCATCAGTGGTCAGAGAAGGCAACTGATCCTCTTCATCTCTCACCACAGCCGGAAACTCGATGTCAATGTCTGCACCGCCGTCCACCGCATTATCTGGAAGCGTCCAACCTATGCTCACCAGATATGGGAACGAGAGGAAATGAGTGACTTCACATCGAAGGCCTTTGAATTCTTCAAGGGGATCAAGGATGAGGTAGCACAGAAGAAGGCTAGCCTCGTGCTGGACTTCGACAACTTCCGGTTCCTACAAACTACAAACGGTCTGCCCCCCTGGTGGAGTGATAACCTCTCCTGTCTCTTCCAGGACGTGCAGAAGGTGAAGAAGGAGGTGATGCGAGATTATTTGAAAGGGTAGCCAACTGATAAACAACTAAATTTGGGAGGTAAAAATTGAATAGAGTAGAAGTTCTCGACAAAATGGAACCCGTGCTCAATACCCAGGTGAAGGAAATTGAGCACAATCCCCGGACCCAGATATCGGTAACCCCTGAAGTGGTTACCTTCCGGCCAGGCGGTGGCCAGCGGACTCTTGAAATGACCGAGGGAGGCGTTCAGAGCCTGGCAAACTTTGTGGGTCTGCCCTGGCCTATTGCCGCCAAGCTCCATCCATCCACATTCGGGAATGTGGCCACGGACCTGCTCGAGAACAAGCAGCGTTACTCGCTGGTGGTCAAGGATAACGTCGTGACAAATGTGGTGAAGCGTGGCCATTACCACACCGTTAATGCCGATCATGCCCTCAAGGCTATCGAAACTGGTGTACCAGGTATTGAGTTTCACCGCATCCTCATTCTCGACAACCTGGTAGTCAACCTTGAAGTCGTTGGCGAGAAGCGAGAGCCTGTGGCCCGGGGTGACCTGATACAGGCCGGAGCCTCCATCATGTTCTCACCCATGGGAACTATCAACCCCGTAGTGCAAGCCTATGCCCTGAGGCTTTCCTGCAC
>DATKWL010000065.1:0-3072 GCA_035529555.1 Dehalococcoidia bacterium
CGAAAAATTGGCAATCCGACCAGCATTGCTGAAATTGGCATTGAGCGCAAAGCGTACGAAAACCAATTGGATAAACTGGTGGACGACGCTCTCAACGACACGCAAATGGTAACCGCTGTTCGAACACCCTCTTTCGAAGAAACGCGTCAGCTGTTCCTTTATGCTTACGATGGACGACCAATAGACTTCTAGAATTGCGGTAGCCAAAAAAGAACTATGAACGGTTATATGGGTAAGATCCTGCGCGTCGACCTTAGCACAGGAAAACTATCGGATGAACCCCTCAAAGAAGAACTTGCTCGTGCATTTGTTGGCGGCAGCGGTCTGGCAGCTCGCATCATTTACGATATGGTCAACCGGGATACTGATCCGCTAGGGCCTCAAAATCCTCTTGTGTTTATGACAGGGCCACTTGTGGGCACTGCAATGCCTTCAGCGGGTCGCTACAGCGTTTGTGCTCTTTCGCCGCTAACCCGCATCTGGGGCGAGGCAAACAGCGGGGGTTTCTTTGGTCCTGAACTCCGCTTTGCTGGTTATGACGGCGTGTTGATTACAGGGTGCAGCAATAAGCCCGTGTGGCTCTCTATAGTAAAAGGTAAACCCCAGTTGCACGACGCTTCAGATCTCTGGGGCAAGGATTGTTACCAGACGCAGGAGCAGGTGAAGAGGGTCCTCGGCGACCAAAAAGCTCGTGTAGCATGCATAGGCGTCGCTGGTGAGAATAAGGTCAAGATGGCATGCATCATCAATGACCATGGGCGGGCTGCCGGACGAACCGGCATGGGGGCTGTGATGGGCTCGAAGGGATTGAAGGCAATAGGGGTGCGGGGCACCGGTAAGGTCGAAATAGCGAACGCGGAGGGCTTGAAGAGTCTGAATCGAGAAATCATCGCCGGAATGGAGGATGACATCTTCACCAGGGCAATGCGTCTGGCGGGCACGGCGGGCACGCTGGACTCCTTGTTGATGTATGGTGATATGCCTATACGGTATTATCAGGAGGGAGATTGGGAAGAGGCAAGCAACCTTTCGGGTATTTTGATGGTAGACCAGTATCAAAATAGAATATACGCATGCTACCGCTGCCCTATAGGTTGTGGCCGCGAAACTCGATCTCCGAGATATGGTTTGAAAAAGGTGGATGGACCAGAATATGAAACGATAAGCGCTTTAGGCTCACTGATAATGATAGACGATATTGAAGCGGTCATCTGCGCTGGCCATCTATGCAACATTTATGGTATAGACACAATCAGCACAGGCTGCACCATCGCCCTGGCCTGCGAGATGTTCGAGCGTGGCATAATCGGCCCTTCAGACACAGGCGGTTTTAATATAAGTTATGGCGATATTGAGACAATGCATCGTCTCATCGAGATGATTGCCCGCAGAGAAGGCTTCGGCGACATGCTGGCCGAGGGGAGCGCTACCCTGGCCGAGCGATTCGGCGTACCCGAGTTGGCAGTAACTGTAAAAAGGCTAGAGGTGCCCATGCACGATGCCAGAGCTTTCGCAGGGATGGCTGTGACTTATGCCCTTTCACCGTGTGGCGCTAGCCATATGCAGGGCGACATGTATGGCGTGGACATGGGACAGTGCGAAGCTCCAGAGATTGGTATCGAGCCGGGAGACCGCTTTGAGTCGTCTGTGGAAAAAGGACGCACCGCGGCACGACAGCAGGCATGGCGCAACCTCTATAATGCGCTGACTCTCTGTCAGTTTCAGGACATCGGTGTAGAGAAGATGCTAACAGCGCTGAAATGCGTCGCCGGCTGGGATCTAGACGCCGTTGACCTGTTGAACATGGGGAAGCGCATTGTAACCCTGAAACGTATGCTAAACATCCGCCGCGGCATCACAAGTGCCGATGACACCTTGCCGGCTCTATTGCTTAAGCCGTTTGAAGAAGGTGGTACCGAAGGTAATGTGCCCAAGATGGACGTCCTACTGAAGGGAGCCTATGCTGAGTTCGGCTGGGACGCCAATACAGGCCGTCCTGCAAGGGAGACCTTAGAACAACTCGGGCTAGCTTCAATTTAATATCTGACTGACTCGCCGTACTTTTCCCTGAGCTCTGTCTTAAGCACCTTCCCCATCGCATTGCGCGGCAGGGCATCCATAAAGTCCACGGATTTGGGCTTCTTGTAGCTCGCCAGATGCTGTTTACAGAAGTCTATAACCTCTTTCTCAGTGAGTTCCTCACCTGGCTTAGGTACTACGATTGCTTTGACAGATTCACCCCAATCTTTATCGTGGACTCCGATGACAGCGCTTTCCATGATTTTCGGATGCCTTAAGAGAACCGCCTCGATCTCAGCCGGGTAGATATTCTCTGCCCCACTGATTATCATATCCTTCTTCCGGTCTATAATGTAAATGTAGCCCTCTTCATCCATTCTTACTAGATCACCACCGTGGAACCATCCACCCCTCATCGCCTCTCTGGTCGCCTCAGAATTCTTATAGTACTCCTTCATCACGGTAGAGCTTCGATAAGCTGCTTCTCCTACCTGGCCCACAGAAACATCCTTGTCGTTTTCGTCCACCACTCTTATTTCGATGAATGGCAAAATTTTTCCCACAGACGTCTCCCGTCCCTCCGATTCGCTTGGTAAAAGACCAGAGACCAATGCACTCATCTCCGTCTGACCGAATAAATCAAAGATTTTGATATTGGGGAAGTACTTCTTTATCAGGCGCCTGGTCTCAACGGGCAGAATTGCTCCGGAAGAACCCCACACTTTTAGAGAACGGGTATCATATTTATCGAGGTCGGGTACCATGAGGACGAAATTAGTCATGGCAGGTACAAGAACCAAGGCATTGATTTTTTCTTTCTCGATGGTCTGCATGATATATACTGGGTCAAATACCTCTGTGGGCAAAACCACTGTAGCGCCCAGGAAGAACATGAACTGGCAAAAACCGAATGATGCTAGATGAAATATCGGTGGGGCCCCGAACGCCCTGAAATTCCAAAGATCAGACATTCCCGGTTCTGTTAACACAAACGACGCGCCCAGCATCCACAGCACCATCTCGTTCTTGTGTGTAATCACGGCTCCCTTGGGT
>DATKWL010000066.1:0-3159 GCA_035529555.1 Dehalococcoidia bacterium
GAACTCAGTGTGATGGACAACTTCGAAGTTGCCTTTGAACTGCGGATATTCATTCTTGAGCGTGTTGTAGCAGTGAGGACATGATGTAACAATCTTCTTCACGCCATAATTATTAAGGGTTTCGACGTTTTGTTGAGCCAGTGTCTGGAAAAGGTACTCGTTGCCTATTCTGCGGGCAGGCTCGCCGCAGCATGTCTCCTCGTTGCCCAGTATGCCGAAGTTGACTCCGGCAGCCTTCAAAACCTTTCCTACTGCGGTTGCCACCTTCATATTGCGTTCCTCGAGCGCTCCGGTGCAACCGACCCAGTACAGGATATCCACCTCTTTGTTGTCCGATAGCGATTTGATGCCCAGGCCATCCGCCCAGTCAGTCCTCGTAGCCATGGTGCCGCGCCAGGGGTGTCCTCTCTGCTCCATGCTTCTCAGCGCCCCCATGGCGGTCTCAGGGAACTGGGTTTGTTCCAGAACCAGGTTGCGCCGCATCTCTATTATCTTATTGATAGGCTCTATGAAAACAGGGCATTGCTCGTGGCAGGCTCGGCAGGTGGTGCATGCCCAGATTACGTCCTCTGTTATGACGTCGCCAATCATCTTGCGTTCGGTTTCGCCGGGCTTGTCGCCTCCGCCGGGATTTCCGCCTTCACCTGGCTTGTCGGCAGTAGCCACAGCAGCTTTGACTTTCAGTAGTGAGGGCCCTTCCTTGGTCAGAACGGCTTTCAAGTCCTGAATCACCTTTTTGGGAGAAAGCGGTTTTCCACTGAGGTGGGCGGGGCAGCTGTCCTGACATCGACCGCAACGTGTGCAGGAATCCAAATCCAGCAAATCTTTCCAGGTGAAGTCCTGAATCTTGGCAGCGCCGAATGTCTCTGTATTCTCCAGGTCGATTGTTTTTAGTGCGCCTTTAGGTGCCAGCGACCTGAAGAACACATTTATCGGGGAGACGATGATATGCGTTAACCTGTGGAAAGCGAGCGAGATGTAGATGATGGCTCCTATCACCAGAAAGGAATGGAACCACCACAAGCCCTGATACCAGCCTATAAGGTTGCTGCCGCCCTCGAAGGCTTTGGCAAAGCCATAGCCCAGGAACGACCACTTTTCCCAGGACATAATTGGAAATTGGGTGAAATGGTCGGCTGTGATCAGGATGCGCAGCCCTTCGAGAATGAAGCCTGTGAGCACGATTATGAATATGAAGCCGAGCGCGGTGGCGTCATCGAGGATATTGTCCAGTCTTTCCGGTTTCTGGATGTATCTTCTTACGACAGCGAGGATGATACCCACGAGGAGCATCACACCGCCGAGGTCAGCCAGGAAGGAGAAAGCCAGGTAGGTATTGCCATGCAGGAACTCGACGATGTAGTGGCTGATTACGTCCATTGCGGTTCCCAGAATTAAAAGCAACGCGCCCCAGAAAAGAAGGGCGTGCATTATGCCGGGGTAGAAATCCCTGATAATTCTTCTGTGGACAAAACCGTCGATAAGGCCAGTGACTGCGAAGGCTTTAGTTCGTTTCCATAGGTCAAGGGAGCCCCCTTCTTTTTTACCCAGTTTCCAGAGGCGGTAGCGAGTGTAGGCGCCATAGGCGAAGGCGGCTACTGCGATGACCGCCAGGATATAGATTATCCAGCCGAACTGGATTTCGAAGAATATCTCGCGATGCGCGACAGGGGCTTCAGCTATGAATTCAGGCATGTTCCCTCCTTAATTGCCCGCCGTGTGAATTTTATCACATAGCTCGGACTGTGCCAAGACCTTGACATCATCCTTTTCCTCAAATTTGGTTAGCAAATATTCTTGACAAGGGTGTTGTCCTGTGCTATACACTACCTCGTAGTACGATGTAGTGGCGAAAAAGAAGATGAAATACCACCGGGAGCTACTCAAGGGGAGCACTGACCATCTGCTCTTGACGCTGATTGGTCAGGAGCCGATGTACGGCTATCGACTGATTAAGGAAATAGGGAAGAGAAGTGACGGCTACTTCCAGTTCAAGGAAAGCACGCTTTATCCAGCCCTGCACAGGCTGGAGAATGAAGGCTTTGTCAAAGGTAAATGGGAACGTCTGCCTAACGGTCAGGATAGGAGGTATTATTACCTTACTGAGTCCGGGCGGCGTGTTTTGAATGCGAAAAGGGATGAGTGGCTGGGCTTCTCGGCTGCGGTGAATCTGGTTATCGAGCCTGTGAAAATGGGTGGAGGGTAAAGGCTTAGTCAAATGTTACCTCAGCTTAAACAGTATTTAGCAAAAGTTGCATTTCACTCCAAGCTAGAACCAAAAGCTGAAGACGATGTCTTTCGGGAGCTTCAAACCCATTTCGAGGACGAGATAGACGAGTTGCGGGATGCCGGCTTCTCTGCTACGGAGGCGGCAAAGGTGGCAACCGAGAGATTCGGGGCAGCCGAGGCTGTCGGCTGCCAGATGTATGAAGTATATAGCAAAGGAAGCCGGGGCCAGGCACTGCTCGCTGCTGCTCCCCATCTTTTGCTGGCTATCACTTTTTTCTTCCACCTTTGGCAAAATGTTCTCTGGCTGGTTGCCATCACACTGGCGATTGTGGCTGTGGCTATGTATGCCTGGCGTCATGGCAGGCCGGCGTGGGCTTACTCGTGGATGGGTTATTCCTTGATACCTTTGCTTGTAATAAGTTTCCTGTTTCTATTCGCCATTGGACAAATCCTATCCATTTATGTTTTCAAAGGCAGCTTGTTATGGATGGTCATACTGGTTTATATCCCTGTAGCCTTCTGGATAACAAGAGCCACCATTATAAGCGCTATCAGAAGAGACTGGCTTTTTGCTTCCTTTATGCTGCTCCCGTTCCCGATAATCGTGGTGTGGTTATTTGCCCTGGAACAGGACATTGGTCTTGTGGAGTATGGTAGGGGAAGTTTTCACGCTATAGACCAGGGCATAGCCTTTACCTTTCTGGCGCTGGGGGGTGCTGCAGGGGCTTTCGTCCGGCTCAGACGAAGATTGCTCAAAATCGGAGTGCTTACTATCGCAACATTACTTATCTCGGGGATGGTCTGGCGCTTCACTGAAAGCGGCCTTAATCCTATTATCTCCTTTTTCGTGTCTTTCTGTTTACTGTGTTTCCTGCTGAGCCCTGTATTGCTGCAAAACAAAGTGGAACATCTCGGTAAAAAAATCGAGGC
>DATKWL010000067.1:0-3241 GCA_035529555.1 Dehalococcoidia bacterium
CTGTGGTGTGATGCCCTAGAGAGAGCTGGCCTCACCTATCAAAACTTCATTATCTGGCATCGCGCCAATCCAGCGCCCCAGATGAGGCAGACCAAGTGGTGTCATGCCTTCGATAGCATCCTCTACTTCACAAAGGGCAGCTCCAAGACGTTTAGGTGGTTTGGCCTCAATAATATGCATAACGTAATCAAAGGGCCAATCTGCCAAGGGGCCGAACGCACCGCTCACCCCACACAGAAGCCGCGGTGGTTGTTAAAGCGGCTACTAATGATTAGCAGTCGTAGTGGTGACACAATCCTTGACCCTTTTGCTGGCTCCGGAGCCACGGCTTTTGCCGGGCATAACTTTGACCACCGCAAATACATACTTGTGGAGCCGGACCCGCAATATGCGGGGTTGATACGTGGCAGGGCAAAGGAGGAGTTCGATTGGGATGTCACGGTCCATGAATGATTTGCCGTCAACTATAAAATATCCAGGGGCATTCAAGGCATCGCTGCCCGCCGGGTATGATGGCGTTTTCGATTGGTCTTTTCTATTGCCCGTTTTTGAGGGCACAAAGATAGAACCAATGGATATTGACGGTCTTGTGGAAAGACATGAACGAATACTTATTTTTGAGACGAAACAACCTGATAAAGACGTCCCGTCAGGGCAGGTAGGAGCACTAGAGACCCTGTTGAGACTCGGGCGAGGGTTTGTTTGCATAATGGTGCTGTATGGCAAATCCGCAACGACTATCACCGGGATGGAGGAGTGGCACTACATCAAAGGCCGCATTAGTAAATCCGCTAGGAAAACTTGTGATTCTCTATATGTCAAGGAGCGCGTTAATGCTTGGTTCAGATGGGCCAATAGGGAGAGATAATGAGACGAGCCATCGCCCGGGGGAGGGTATTCCCCCAGAGCTACTCAACAGATAGGCGATATGGGCGGCTGTCGCTAAAGGCATGTGCCCTTTTCCCCTTAATGTGGGCCAACGCTGACGACCAGGGCAGATTATGCGGCGACCCTGAAGAAATCAAGTATGCTGCCTGCCCCAATATTGACCACATCACCAAGGCCGATATCCCAGAATTATTAGAGGAGCTGGCCAAAAACGACTTAATAAAGGTGTACAACACCTCTAAAACGGAAGCCATCCAGATTCTGGACTGGTGGGACGTGCACAGGCCCCAGTGGGCTTGGCCGTCGCAGTACCCACCGCCCGAAGGTTGGCAGGACCATCTGCGCTACAAAAAAACCGCCAAGGAGGTTGTCACTCAAAGCTGGCCTGTCTCAGGTGAGACCCAAAATAGCACTCAGGTGATAGCTCAGGTGAGCAACAAAATCGCCTCAGGTGAGGCGTCCCAAAAACCTCTCTTAACAACTCACCGGAAAGAGAATACTGAAAGAGGAATAAGAAAGAGGAAACCGAAAGAGGAAGAGGAAATTCACCTGAGCGCTCAGGTGAGCAACAAAATCGGCTCAGGTGAGAAACCCACACCCTCACCTACCGCTTCAGCACTTTTAGAAAATTTCCCAAAGGCATTTGGTAGAGAGCCTAATAGCCGCGAACTTGTCTATTTGCGAGACATTGAAAAAGAAATATCCGCGGCCGGTGCCACGGCCGAACAGATACGCGATGCCTTCAAAGAGGCAGCAACGCAGAATAAATTGCACCTCAGCTATGTCCGTGCCATCCTGCTCGACTGGCTAGGTGTGGAAAGGAATAGGTCGCCATGAATGAGAATTTAATTAATGTGGCCTGGAAGTGCAAGGAGTGTGGCGAGATAACCTATCACCCCAGCGCTAAAAAGGGCGACCCTAAAATTGAGATAAGGGAGACGACCCTATGTCTGAAATGCTTAAGAGAAGGACGATTGTAGAAGACCAGCTCGCGGAGTTGGAAAATAAGATAGTGGCAGTGTGTATGCGATGTCCTCATAGTCGCTTTGTTACTGGGCGGTTTGAGTGCACTGTCAAGAGGTCACATTGCCATAGTAAGCGGGTCCGGCGCTGGCTGGATGAGATAAAGAAACTGGAGGAGGAATGATGGCAAGAGGCAAAATAGCACTAGAACGGGCACAGAAAGTAGCTGATGCAGTTGTGGAAAGCCTCGGCCCTTACTGTCAGAGGATAGAAATTGCTGGCAGTATCCGAAGGAGGAAGCCCTGGGTAAATGATGTTGACCTAGTTGTAATCCCTGGTGACCTGTGGAGCCTCCACGGTGAGTTGATGAAGCTCGGCCAGCTCAAGATGAGTGGTAAGAAGATAATGCGGGTTATGATTGGCAGCACCCAGGTTGACATCTACGTCGCTGACGAGGATACCTGGTCCACGCTCCTCTTGATTCGCACTGGCTCTAAGGATAATAACATTCGCCTGTGCAGCCGGGCTAAAGACATGGGCTGGCACCTGGCAGCCAGCGGTGATGGTCTGTTTAACGAGAAGGGGGAGAGAATCGCCGGGGACACGGAGATATCCACTTACAACGCTCTGGGTTTGCCATATCAGCGGCCAGAGGAAAGAGGGTGAAGTATGACCGAGCTTGAAGGGTGTATCAGGTTTTGGGAGTCCAAGCGTAAAGACCGTTTATTAGATGTCACTACTGCGGCTATTATCGACAGCACGATTCGCTTCCTCAAGGAGCTGCAAAGGCTGAAGGGGGAACAATAGCATGCCGCTTTTAGATTACACGACCAAGGTCCCAGTCTCCAGAACAATTAGCCAGATTCAGGCTAAGCTCGTAGAGCACGGAGCTCGGGCGGTGATGATGGAGTATGGTGATGATGGGAGAATAAAAGCCCTGGCCTTCAATGTGAAAATGCCCAACGGGGAGCTTCCCATTCGGCTGCCGATTAACGCTGGGGCTACCTTGAAAGTGCTACAGAGGCAGGCAACCGACCGCGAGATACCAGCTGGGTATGCTAAGGATGAGCATGCTTACCGAGTAGCCTGGCGAAATATTTTCCATTGGGTATCAGCCCAGATGGCACTCCTCGAGACAGAAATGGTGAAAATGGAGGAGATATTCTTGGGTTATGTGATTACCCCTGGAGGCCAAACTATCTACCAGGTCATGGCCGGGAAGGGCTTTTTGCTCGGGCCTGGGGAAAAAGAGGAATGACGTGGCAATAATTGATGAAAAATGGTATTCAGGAACTAGGCGACATGGTAAAGAGTAATTGCACTCATCACTGGATAATAAATTCTAGTAATGTTGGCCGCTGTAGGGACTGTCCCGAGGTAAGAGACTTTG
>DATKWL010000068.1:0-6034 GCA_035529555.1 Dehalococcoidia bacterium
GAGGAGGGGTAGAGCGATGGATGAGGCGGAGTTCAGATGTGGGGCACTCTATTGCAGCACATGTCGCAGAACATATTACTATCGCGTTCATATTG
Organism: Dehalococcoidia bacterium; assembly: GCA_035529555.1. Lineage (GTDB taxonomy): Bacteria > Chloroflexota > Dehalococcoidia > SZUA-161 > SZUA-161 > VGNW01. Next base: position 96 of record DATKWL010000068.1, read on the forward strand.
TGCCTGGTCTGGAAGAGCCAGGTGTTTTCAAGTGCCCGGAGTGTAACCATGAACTGCGTGAGATGGCTCTAAATACGTTCATAGATAGCACAGATGATGTTCTCAATGTCATGGCACAGTTGGATGAGGCGCGGTGGGACGAGGAATTTGGTGAGACTGCAGATTAGGCAGTAGTGCGGCGGTACTCTAAACTATAGGGTGTAGATTTCTTCCCCGAAGGTATGAACCCAGTTCTTGTTTAAGACCTTTATAGCTTCCTCGGTCTTGTTCACGCCCACGATGACTACGGGCTGCCCGCTTTTGCCTCTGCCCAGGAAGGTATAGAAATACAGGACGTTTATATTCGCTGCTTTCAGAGGTTTCAGCACTGCCTGAAGACCGCCGGGGTGATCCGGTACCTCTACTGCTATCACATCTGTTTCTTTCACAGAGAAACCGTGGCTTTTTAAAACATTTATGGTTTTCTCGGGGTCGTCGGCCACAAATCTGACTGTACTGATATCGGAAGTATCGGCTACTGAAATTGCCCTGATGTTTATACCTTCAGCACCCAGGTATTCGCTGACCTCCAGGAATTTACCGGGTACATTTTCCAGACTGAGCGATATCTGTTTTATACACATTAGCTGCTCCTGAATATATGACTATTTGGGTTATAGCAAATCGTAACCAGCCATTAATGCCTTTTTGTTGATGGCGATTAAGTCGGTTTTATTTTTAAGAGTGCTCTTCAATCCGTCAATAAGAGTAGAGACGGAAACCAGGCCGCTTTTTTTGGTGAATGCTCCCAGCATGACCATGTTGGCGGACCTCGGACTTTGTATTTCTTCAGCCATAGTGTTTGCCGGCACTTTGATAATATCAATATCGCCTCTGGAGACATCGATTTCTACCAGGGAAGAGTTGATAAACAACACACCACCCGATTGGATTTGATTCTGGAACCTTATCAGAGAGGGCTGATTCATAGCCACAACGAATTCCGGTGAGGAAGCAACCGGGGAGGCAATTTCCTCATCTGATACAGCTACGGTGCAGTTGGCAGTGCCACCGCGCACCTCGGCACCGTATGAAGGTAAATAGGTAACAAACTTTCCTTCTTCCATTGCCGCCTGAGCCAGGCTCAGACCCATGGACATGACACCCTGTCCCCCGAAACCTGCGAAGACCGTCTTAATCAGCATCCTTTGCTCCGGTTACATCCTTTATCACTCCGAGAGGGAATTCCCTGGTCATCTCTTTATCAATCCACTGCCATGCCTCCAGCGGTGTCATCCTCCAGTTGGTCGGACAAGGGGAAAGTATCTCTACCAGAGAATAACCGAGGTCATCAATTTGTGTTTGAAACGCCTTGCGTATTGCCTTCTTTGTCTTTCTAATGTTGGCAGGTGAGTTGACGGCCGTGCGCTCAATATATACCGCCCCCTTGGTCAGCGCCAGCATCTCGCTGATTTTGATGGGATATCCCTCAAGTTTTGTATCTCTGCCGTAGGGCGTGGTGGTGGTCTTCTGGTTCAGGAGGGTGGTAGGAGCCATCTGTCCGCCGGTCATACCGTAGACAGCGTTATTGATAAAGATAGCGGTTATCCTTTCCCCTCTATTGGCGGCGTGAATGGTCTCGCCTGTGCCGATGGCTGCCAAATCTCCGTCACCCTGATAGGTGAAAACTATAGCTTCAGGATATGCTCTTTTCAGACCGGTAGCTACGGCTGCCCCTCTGCCATGTGCCGACTCCGCCATATCCACATCGAGATAATAGTAGGCGAAGACGGAGCACCCCGGAGGCGGGATGCCGATAACCCTATCGTGAATGTTAAGTTCTTCAACCACTTCCGTGATAAGCCTGTGGATGATGGAATGCCCACACCCGGGGCAGTAGTGAAAATGAACCTTCTTTAGATATTTAGGTCTGGTGTAAACCTTCTTCATTTGTTTTCCTAAGCTTTGCGATAATAAAGGCGCGAGATTACCCGGTAGACCTCGCTGGGTGTGGGAATCACACCGCCCGGCCTGCCGTAGAAAGAGACATCTCCTTTGCCCCCCAGCGCCAGTTGCACATCCTCCAGCATTTGCCCCATGTTCATCTCGAAGACGAGGTAGTGCTTGGTCTTCTTTGCCAGCTCTTCGAGTTTATGTGTGGGGAAGGGCCAGAGGGAAATCGGCCTAAGCATCCCGACTTTCATCCCGTTTGACCTGGCGCGGTTGATTGCTCCCTTGGCAATGCGTGCAGCTATCCCGTAAGCAACCACCAGTAGCTCGGCATCTTCAGCCATGAGGGTCTCGAATGTGGTCTCCTCTTTCTTGATTAGCTGGTATCTTCTAAACAGGCTCCAGTTAATTTCCTCCAGTTCGGTCGGTTTGGAGGTGAAGGTCTTGATATATCTGCTGGGACGCCCCTTGGCACCTCGCAGGGCGTTGCTTCTAACAGGCAATTCTTTGGGAGCTTCATGCTTGAACTCCACCGGCTCCATCATCTGTCCCAGCATGCCGTCCCCGAGGATGATTACCGGTATCTGGTACTTATCGGCCAAATCGAAAGCGCGGTGCGTGAGGTCAGCCAGTTCCTGAACCGAAGATGGGCCAAGGACAATGGTGCGGTAGTCTCCGTGTCCCCCACCGCGTGTAGCCTGAAAATAGTCGGACTGGGCGGCTGATATGCTCCCCAGTCCCGGCCCGCCCCTCGACATATTCACAATCACCGCCGGCAGTTCACAGGCTGCCAGATAAGAGATACCCTCTTGCTTCAAGCTGATGCCCGGGCTGGAAGACGAGGTCATCGTCCTGACCCCTGCCAGACTGGCGCCGTAGACCATGTTTATAGCGGAAATCTCACTTTCGGCTTGAATGAAGGAGCATCCCTTTCTTCTGCTTAAATGAGTGGCCATGTATTCGGTCAGTTCATTCTGCGGAGTGATGGGATAGCCGAAATAGCATTGGCAGCCAGCCCTGATAGCTGCCTCCCCGATTGCGGCATTGCCTGTCATGAGTACTTTAGGCACGGTAGACCTCTATCGCTGCTTCAGGGCATACCAGCGCACAAACGGCACAGCCTGTGCATTCGCCATTGCTATCGAAGGAGACAACTTGATAGCCATTAGCATTTAGCTTGTGGGACAGCGCAATTGAGTTCTTGGCGCAGAACTCAATGCACATCTGGCAGCCCTTGCAAAATTCCTGGTCTATTTCTATGTAACCCTTCATCTAAACCTGCATAAAAGTCACAAGCATATTATATAGATTCTAATTCCCCAGACTCGCGGAGTCAAATACGGCGAGGTAGACAGAAGTAAGTCGTACTGTTTGGTTGCGAACTTATGCTTAAAACGGGGTAATGTTACCAAGGCTAGACATTTGTCAGCTGACCATTTCCTTTGTGAATTTGAGCTTTTGGGTGATTCACAGATGGCCGCTCCTGTTCTAGCATGGAAAACGATGCCCATTAAGGTTTATAACGAGAAAATATGTTTTTTGTTACGTCTCAGTTTGGCTAGACTGTCTAATATTAAGGTAAAGGGGGTGGGAATCGATTCAAATATCTGCAATCTCGGATGTGGTGTGGTGTATATAACAATACTATAGGGAGGAAAAAGTGAAACGAACAGCAATGATCGTAATAGCAGTTGTGTTAATAGCTGCTCTGGTTGCCGGAATTTCCACAGCCTTTGCAGCCAAACCACAGACAGTAATTGAAAGAAGTAATGGATTCCCCAGCGGGGCGCACTTTAATCTGAACATTCATGGCAAGAAAGCCGATTACCAGTGTGACCCTGCGGTTGGCGGCGGCTCAGTGTTTGTACCTCTGTATGGTGATGCAACCATTGAGTATGTTTCAAACAAGAAGTCGTCAGTTACAGAGTTGATAGCTCTCGACCCTTGTGCTGAGGCTTTCGATGGTGACCCAGTTAAAGTCCAGTTACCCAGCGAGCCAGAGGGTTATTATGTTTTCGCTAGAATTCTTGGCAAACCCAACAACGGGTCAAGCGGAAATGAGAGTTCTATCCTTCTTTACCCCAACGTGGTAAAGCAGGCGTGCAATGATGACCCTCTGAACCTGGACCCCAACTTCGGGAATTACACGAGTTGCGATGATGCCCTGTGGTCTTTGGGACTTGTGGTCGGATCAAATGTGTTTGTCGCTACAGAAGAGCAGTATGTAAGATTTGACCCCGGAGCAACTACCGGGAAAGGCAAATCGCAGGCTACTGACATTACTGACCTGTTTACCTGGTCGGGCTGGGTTTGTGATGACAGCCTGGACACGAACGGTAACGGAGTTATTGATGTGGGTGACGTGCCCGCAGATCAAGATGGGGATAGTGATATTGATGAAGCAGACCTTGAACTCTGGCTGAATGATATGGCAGCGCTGGGCCTGGCTACGTACTATCCGCCTACCTGGATATTTAATATCGCAGACCTCGTGGTAACCGAGCAGCCCATAACTAACAATGGTGCCAAGCTGTTGCAGATAAGGTTCTATCCGGTTGCGACGACTGAATTCACTGCACAATAGGGGATTTCCAGATTCAGCCGTCTGTTAGTAGTCTTGGGCTAGTAGGAAATAATTCAGGGAGGCCGAAATCGTTGGTCTCCCTGAATTTCTTTTAAGCAGCTATGAAAACATCTGTAATGAGTTGCGTGTAAACAAAGTGTCATTTCTAGGTAATTTTTTCAACACCATCAACCGAACTTCTTTCAGACACAGTTTCATGCTTCGGGGACATGAACCCTTTCAAGCAATTGTCTGCCTAGTCTATTTTATCGCTCTCGGTTGTCTTCATCATATGACTGGTTAGACCATATCATTATTGTTAAAGCCGAGAGAAGTTTGATAAAATGCAAATGAAATGATATTCTATCCAAACGTCCTACGTTTAAAAACGGAACACAATCTGTAAATGTGCAGACCCGGATGCTTGGCCTGATTAACTTGCAGGCGGTCAACTAGAGATGAAGCTCAAGACGTACATGTCACCAAAAGGCACTTTACCCCCAGAGTTCGTCAAAAAAGTGAAACGGATTGTGGGGGACGAGCATTTCTCACAGAGAGAAAGCGACCTCATTTCGTACAGTCTGGACTACTGGTTGTACGGGGTGTTCCTCTCCCAGCACGGCAATTTGCCCTCGCTTCCCTCTGCAATTATCTCTCCTAAAAACAGTGGAGAAATTCAGAAAATAATTAGATACGCAAACGAATATAAGATACCTGTTACGCCATTTGGTGGAGGCTCTGGCGTGCTTGGTGGAGCTATCCCTCTAAATGGAAGTATCGTATTGAACCTGCAGAGAATGAGCAGGTTCCTCAATCTGGACGAGACCTCGCTTGTGGCTGAATTCGAAGCGGGAATAATCGGAGCAAATCTGGAGCGCGAACTGAATCACATGGGATACTCAACGGGCAACATCCCGCAGTCCCTCTTCTGCTCTACTCTCGGAGGCTGGATTTCTACGCGAGCGGCGGGACAGTTCTCGACGAAATACGGGAAAATCGAGGACATGGTTCTGGGCATGGAGGTTGTGCTGCCGGATGGTAACCTGCTGAACATCAGACCCGTTCCCAGAAGGTCGGTCGGCCCTTCGCTGAAAGACCTGTTTCTGGGTGGTGAAGGGACCCTCGGCATTGTGACCAAGGCAACTCTGTCGGTACATCCCCTGCCGGAGCTGACAATCAAACAGTCGTTTGTTCTTCCGTCGGTTGAGGTGGCTGTCGATGTTGTGCGCAGGATTCTAAGGGCTGAGGCGAAGCCGGCGGTAGTTAGAATATTCGACGAGGCTGAAAGCGAGAGATACTTTCCCAAAATAGGGAGAAAAGCGACGACAATCTTCATATCCGAAGGGGAGGCTGAGTACACAACCCTTGACAGCAAGGTCATTAGACGAATCTCTAAGGAAAACGGAGGAAAATCTAGCGGAGAAGAACCTGTTAACATATGGCTTCA
>DATKWL010000069.1:0-2420 GCA_035529555.1 Dehalococcoidia bacterium
CTCCGGTGTTACACTCCAAGTTGGTTAGAAACCTGTCTATGCCCTCTGGGGTTAGCTGGTAATACTCGACCAACGGGTTGAGGCACTGTTTGTAAAATGCTATAGTATGGGGCGACAGACCCTGCCTGCGACTGGCAAGAAGCCTTGTTAACAAATCCTGTTGCGCTGTCGGGTTTTTGTTAACAAACCCTTAACATAAACTGGTGATTTTGCCCATGGGGAAGTGTCGGAACTGGCAGACGAGCATGACTTAGGATCATGTGGGGCAACCCGTGGGGGTTCGACTCCCCCCTTCCCCACTTCTAAATTATGAAGCGGCACCCTCGTTGATCGGTCTTCCTTCCCCTGTCAATCTCCCGGCGAATGGCTTATCCAGTATATCCGCGTTTTCACATTTGGAAATCCATTTCTGCACCACGGGACGGATTCTGGAGAAGTTCACATTAGCCCTCTCTGCCGCAAAGCTCCAGGCTCTGCCCAGTCCGTCGTGCCACATCTCGGGTTGAAGAAGTCGCAAAGTCTCACCGCGGATTTTAAGAACTGCCGGATCATCCCGCTCTTTGAGTTCGTTGATACAGGAACGCCAGTGCTGTATTACTCCCTTTGTACCGTACTTCAGTTTTATTTCTTTCTCGCGGCGTATGATTCTTTCTCTGATGCTCTTGACAAAGTCGGGTAGAATTTCATAACAGGCGACGCCACCGAGATGGAGCCAGACGAAGGTTCCTTCGCGTCTGATAAGTGCTTTGTTCCACCGCTTAAGAAATATTTGAATAGTCTCTTCTGCCATGCAGCATTCCGTCCGCTCAGTCGTCTTCTTTATAAGTGGCAACACCTTTGGCAGCAGGTCATACCAGGAAGCTGGGATTCTCAGCGGCAAGGGCATGACAGTCAAGGCATTCATTTCCCGGTTAGTTTCTATCTTGCTCATTCCCCGTTTACCTCCCGGTCTATTTTTCGCTTAGCTCCGTGGTTTTACCTGTTCTGTTTAAAACAGCCCTCCTTTCTTAATGAGACATTGATATAGAGTATATCTTGGCGACATTACGAAGTTATAACAAAAGTTGCCGAAAGTTTTAAAAATAATGACATTTTCATTGCTCGACACCTGAAAACAGCTCTGAGGCCACATCGGAAAACTTTGATGCTATTATACAATCAATGGGGATTATCGCAATAGCAGACAGGATAGCGCCAGGGCGAGATGGAAGCTGGCTCATCAAGTAATAGTATACTATCTGTGAAGCGAGGCTTGAGAATCCTTTTTCATGTAGTCTTTCAGGAAAAAATTAACAAAGTCAGGTTCGGAGCAGCGTTGGTGTTATAACCCGAATGGATTACCCCGAATGGGTCATATCAGCCCTTTGTACGGCTTTACACACAGCGTTTGCTACAAAAAAGAGAGAACCATCAGCGAGGGTTCTCTCTTTCATCAGGAGTTGTGTCGCTTTACTCCCGTTTATTTACGTCTCGTCTTCGCCAGCACATCGGTGACCAGATTTCCACCAAAGTAAGCGCCGTCGGTTTCCCTGGGGATTTTGCCTGTGGGGCAGAGGCCATAACACTGACGACAGTCCATACAGACTCCCTTACCTACTACCTCATCGACAAATGCTACGCGGCGGTTCACACCTCTCCCGACAAAGGTCAAGGCATTGGCGCCCTTTACCTCGGCGCAGTAACGGACGCATTGACCGCAGAGAATACATTGCGTATCCTCGGATTTGAATCTCGGCTTCTCGACACCGTATTCCTTGGCAAGCTCCTTCAGTACAGGGGCTGAGCCCAGCATCAGTTCCAGAAGCATCTTACGGGTCTTGATGACTTTAGGGGTAGAGGTCTTCACTACCAGTCCGTCTTCCACCAGGTAAACGCAGGAAACTACCAGTTTGCTTTTCCCATTCTTTGAAATCTCTACGGTGCAAAACCGGCATGCCCCGTAGGGAGCGAGCTTTTCGTTGTAGCAGAGGGTGGGAATATTTATTCCGGAAGCACGGGCTGCCTCGAGTATAGTCTTTCCTTCCTCAGCCTCTACCTCTTTGCCATCGATGTTCAATTTAACCTTGTTCATTCCTGAGTTCCTTTCTTACGTACGACCTCAGTGCCCGGAGGTACGGCTGCAGGCATAGGCTCGCCTGAAATTCGAACCACGGCTGAGAAGCGCGGAGGACATACCTCGAAGCAGGTCCTGCACTTGGTGCACTTAGACTGGTCAATGACATGAACCAGGTTCTTGCCACCGCTGATAGCTTCCACAGGGCACTTTCTGAGGCAGATGCCGCAGGCTGAGCATTTCTGCGGGTCGATGTAGTACGAGATAAGAGCCTTGCACACACCTGCCGGACAGCGCTGTTTATTGATGTGTGCTTCGTATTCGTCTCTGAAGTATTTGATTGTGCTCAACACGGGGTTGGGAGCCG
>DATKWL010000070.1:0-2660 GCA_035529555.1 Dehalococcoidia bacterium
GGAATTAACTCTACCGCGTTGAAGGTGTCCCTAATAGGATTTGCTGTTTGCATTCCCCTCTCTATATCATGGGCTAGTTATCTTCAAGCCATACTAAGCACAGGCTCGGTAGGGTTCAGTCATTTTCGGCAAATCCACGAAAGCAAGTGGCTTAATATCTTGCACCAATTTTGGCTTAATGTAGCCCGCATATCACTTTGCACTGGTTTTGGTGCACTTATTTGGCATTTATTACCTTTAGCATTCTATGTACTCATCGGAATAGCAGCAATAGCTTGGATGTTACAATCTTTATTTAAACAGGATATATTCCTGCATTACCGCAAAACAGAGAAGTCTGACCATTAGCGAATTTAGACAGAAACCGTCAAAACAAAGAAGACAAATAAAAGTACCCTGGCGGAGACTCGAACTCCGAACCTACTGATTAAGAGTCAGTTGCTCTGCCAATTGAGCTACCAGGGCACGCTCGCCAACAGTCCATCATTTTATCATCTACATTGGGGGGAAGCAAGTAGAATAGAAGCAGGTCGCTTCCTGACTTCTTTCAACCCCCTGCGTCCCCCAATCTTGGGGGAATATAAAGTTTGGGGGATACCCCCAAACCCCCAGCAAAGGGGCTTCGCCCTTCTGCACTCCCCAATTGCGGTTTGGAGTTTGGGGTTTGGGATTTCGAGCCTAGGATTTAGGATTTGGGGTTTGGAATTTGTCCAGATGCTAGCTCAAGCCATATAAGAAGGCTTTGACATTCTTGCCCAGGACGCTGTGGTTGTAGCCACCCTCGAGAACGCCGAAGCGCCTGCCCCGACACACCCTTTCCGAGAACTCCTTCACCAGCTTGCCTATAGCCTGATAGTCCTCGGTCTTGAGCTGGCCTCCCCAGTCCTCCTCGTGGCGGTCGAACCCGGCGGACACTCCGATGATGTCTGCTTTCTGTCTCTCCAACAGCAACGCTATGCTGTCCACGAACTCCTGTCTGTCCCTGGACTCGGGATGGAAATAGACCACATCTGATACGCCGCTGAATATGTTGTCCGTGCCATCGCCGTAATGGAGGTCGAAATCCAGTATCACTGCCCTCTTGATTTTACCCTCTTTCCTGAGCTTCGCTATGGCTACAGCCATATTGTTGAAAAAGCAGAACCCCCAGCAACTGTCAGGGCTGGCATGATGCCCCGGCGGCCTGATTAGCCCGAAGGCTGGCTCACCGCTCATCGCCAACTCAGACGCCTTTATTGCCCCCCCCGCTGCCAGCAGAGCGACCTCACACGTCTGCGGCATTCTCTGAATGCTTGAGAGGTGCCAGTCGGTGTGCGCCAGCTTTATATCTGCTACGGAGGCCGGCTCGGGGTGAACCAGCTTATAAAGCGCAGATACTTCCTTCAATATGCACTCCATGCGACCCGCCTTGGCAGCGGGGTCGCTGGCATAGACCTCTTCGTATCGGGGATGATAAACTACCTTCATTTCCTTGAAAATATCCTTTTAGCCGTTCGCCCTGAGCCTGTCGAAGGGTGAACGGCTCGTTCATGGTTCGACAAGCTCACCACGAACGGGACAGATTGCAATCTAACGAGGCTGCGGCGCTATTTCTTTGAATATGTCCGCATAGATACGGTATGTAGGGGAATCGAACAGGACAAAATTCACTTCTCTGAGCTTTGTGCTTTTGCCCACGAAATCAACTACCGATTGCAGAGCCACTTTTGCTGCTAGCTCCATCGGGTAGCCGTACGCCCCCGTGCTTATGGCAGGGAATGAGATGCTCGGCAGTCCCTTCTCTGCAGCCAGCTTCAGGCTCTCGGTGTGAGCGCTGGCCAGGGTCTCAGCCTCTCCCCTTGCGCCGCCATGCCAGACCGGACCTACGGTATGTATTACGTATCTCGACTTCAGATTGCCGCCTGTGGTGATTACGGCTTTACCAGCAGGCAGACGACCTATCTCGTCTCTTATCCTGCGGCACTCTTCCATGATAGCCGGCCCGCCGGCACGGTGTATCGCCCCGTCCACCCCGCCACCACCCATGAGTCCCGAGTTAGCGGCATTGACGATAGCATCCGTAGCCTGCTTGGTGATATCGCCCTGCAGCAAACGGATTTTGGTCTGGTTAACAGTCACTTCCATGACTATCCCCGCTCGCCCTCTTCGCCCTTGGGCTGCGACTCGACTTCTTTGGTCCTGAGCCAGCGTTTTATCTCATCCAGACCGGGAGGTGAGACATAGAATACATCGATATCGGGAGGGAACTGGACATGATGTCCTTCCCGCATCAGCAGAACCCCGCACTCACCCTCCTTCAAAGTTTCATCTATCCTCTTTGCTATATGCTCGTTTCTCATGGTCTGAGCCTTTGCATATAATTCATAAACCTGATTGAAGACCTTCTCATTCTGCAATCCCACTGCCAGGCATCTCGTCCAGTCCATAGACTCGGTCAGCAGGTCTGTATCCTCTAGGCCCTCAAGCTGTGCGCCCCGTTCGACTCTGGATTTGACCACTTCGTAGCTGGTGCTGTTCAATTCCTCGATTATTTTGCTCCCCTCGTCTCCTCCTGATGGCACCAGCTCATGATATACTTTCTTAACGCTGCCCAGCTTCAGTTCCAGGCTGGTCAACTGAGATTCAACCTGGTCCCAGTACTTGAACACCATCTGAAGAAG
>DATKWL010000071.1:0-16559 GCA_035529555.1 Dehalococcoidia bacterium
CGGGAAGTACGGGAATCACCCGTTCTGCTTCCTCTTTAGCCTTGTAATATCTGCGGTCGAGGGTGACTTTATTCAGCGACCGTGCCAAGCCACCAACATTAGGAGAAATAGCCATGGCATTGTCGTTGAGGATAACTATCATTCTTGTTTTCAAATGTCCGGCGTGGTTCAATCCCTCGAATGCCATCCCTCCGGTCAAGGAACCATCGCCGATTACAGCGACGACATTGAAATCATCGCCTGCCAGGTCGCGGCTCACTGCGATGCCCAAAGCCGCCGATATGGAGGTAGAGGCGTGTCCTGTGCCAAAGGCGTCATGGGAGCTTTCGCTGCGGTCGGGAAAGCCTGATATACCGCCGTGTTGCCGGAGGGTATCGAACCTCCCTCTTCTGCCTGTAAGCAGCTTGTGAGCATAACTCTGATGCCCTACATCCCAGATGATTTTGTCATTGGGGCTATCAAATACCCTGTGCAGGGCGATGGAGAGTTCAACCACCCCCAAACTGGAAGCTAGGTGGCCGCCTGTTTTGGTCACAGTATTGACCATCTCACAGCGAATTTCATCGGCGAGCTGGTTCAACTCCTCGACGGTGAGTCCTCTCAGGTCAGAGGGACTGCTTATTCTGTCCAGCACATTCGCCAATCTGTTATCTCCTTGCCGTAACCCTTTCGATAGTAGAATGAAGGCTGTGTTAGCGCTCGATTGCGTGTATTTTCTCCACTCTACAGGCGTGTCTGCCTCCGACAAAGTCAGCACTCAAAAAGGTGGTAACAATCTCACGCATTAACCCCTGCCCTATGACCCATTCGCCAAGGCAGAGGACATTGGCATCGTTGTGCTCTCTGGCCCTGCGGGCGCTGAATGTATCATGACAGACAGCAGCCCTGATGCCGCGTATCTTGTTTGCCACAATACACATGCCTGTGCCCGTGCTGCAGATGAGAACGCCACGGTCAAATTTCTTACTGGATACAGCTTCAGCTACAGGCCGCGCAATGTCAGGATAGTCCACCGAGCTAGTGTCAAAACATCCGAAATCTTCGTAGCTATGCCCCAGCTCGTTGAGCAAGCCGATTATAGCCTGCTTCATATCAAACCCGGCATGGTCTGAGCCGATGGCAATGCGCATTCTCTTCCTCCCAGGATTTAGCCTGCAAGCCAATACAACTGCTTATCCCACTGACCCGGGAGTCAAGAGTCTTCGGTTTTTACCAGGATTGGCTCTCCAGCCAGCAGTTAACCTATCCATAAAGGGAAACAATCCTGCGCTTTGATTGATTTTCTCGATGCTCCCTAGAGCGGTGTCTGATATTATAACACAGTCTACCATAAGTGTATGATTATGAAAAGTAGAGAGCGTTTATCAACTATATCTTCACCCCCCTTATATTCCCCAGTCTTGGGGAAAGGAAGGGTTTGGGGGATCGAATTGGCTCAGGCTACTAGTTCTTCGTCAGAAGATGGCCGCAAACCTTCGTGATATCTTCTCTGGGTATGGCTCCCTCTCTGACTATGGTGGGGAAGGCAGTGCTGACATCAACGACAGTGGATTCAATGCCGCCGGGACACCTGCCGCCATCTACGATTAAATCGACTTTGTTACCCAACTGCTTGCTAACCTCCTCGGCAGTGACGGGGCTCGGTTTTCCTGAGAGATTGGCGCTAGTACCTACTATGGGGTTGCCCAGACCTCTGATAAGCGCAATGGTAACGGGGTGGTCGGGAATCCTTACCGCAACAGTATCGCCACCGGCGGTTATGTTAGCAGGCACCCAGACGTTTTTTTTCACTACCAGCGTTAAGCCACCGGGCCAGAATTGTTCTATCAGCTGCCATGCTATCTCTGGAACTATCAGGGCAACCTTCAACAGGTCTGACTTGTCAGCAAGAAGGAGGGGAAGGGGAAGATTGCGGGGGCGATTCTTCACCTGGTAGATTCTGGAGACCGCCTTTTCATTTAGCGGGTCGGCTCCGAGTCCGTAAACAGTGTCGGTAGGATAGGCAACAAGGCCACCTTTTTTGAGCACCTCGACCGCAAGTTTTATCTGTCGTTTTAATGCGTGATTTCTGGGCACCAAAACAGGCCTCTAGGGTGCAGTTGCTAGCTCTTTTATCTTGACTTCAGTATACCACTTTGGTAAGCTTTGGTCGATGACAGGAGGCAAGAATTGACGACGCAAAAGGATGGGCAGGAGAGCCACCGTGTTGCGGTGAGCGGGGATGTGGAGGTCTCAGCCTACCTGGAGATTGCTAAGGGCGGAACCAAAGAGCAGCCTCAAGCGAAGCCCATAGAGAAGCTCGGGACTGAGCGTGAGGCGGTGGTTATTGTTGACTTTGGCTCTCAGTATAGCTGGCTCATTGCTCGCAGGGTGCGGGAGTGTCGCGTCTACTGCGAGGTCATGCCCTACGATGCCCCCTGGGACAAAGTTGCTTCGCTGCGACCCAAGGGCTTTATTCTTTCAGGTGGCCCGAGCAGTGTCTATGAATCAGGAGCGCCACAGGCTCCAACCTATGTTTACGAAAGCCGCCTGCCGGTGCTGGGTATTTGCTACGGAATGCAGCTCTTGGCCCATCAACTCGGTGGGAAAGTGGCTGCCGGTACGAGACGCGAATATGGACTTGCTGTGCTTCACCAGAACTCGGTAAGCACTCCTCTATTTGATGGTCTGCCACCTGAGATGCCAGTATGGATGAGCCACGGTGACCGGATTGAGGAAATGCCACCGGGCTTCACAGTTATAGCTTATACGGAGAACTCGCCGATCGCTGCTATGGGCAACGAACATGGACTCATCGGCTTACAGTTTCATCCCGAGGTAGCTCATACTCCTCAAGGCAAAACCATTTTGCAGAATTTCCTCTACAAGATTTGCGGCTGCAGCGGCAACTGGACGCCTGGTAGCTTTGCCGCCGAGAGTATTCAGCGAGTCAAGGAACAAGTAGGCGGAGGCAGGGTTATCTGTGCTCTCTCAGGAGGTGTAGACTCCTCGGTAGTAGCTACGCTGATTCATCGCGCCATTGGCGACCAGTTAACCTGTATATTTGTGAACACCGGACTACTGCGCAGGGAAGAGGTGGAACGCACTCTTAATACCTTTCAGAAGAACATGAAGGTAAACCTGGTATATGTGGACGCCAGTGAAAGATTCCTGTCCCGGCTCAAGGGCGTGATTGACCCTGAGGAGAAGCGTCATATCATCGGCGAGGAGTTTGTGAAAATATTCGAAGAGGAAGCAGTCAAAATCGGGAAGGTGGATTTCCTGGCTCAGGGCACTCTGTATCCCGATGTCATTGAAAGCGCCTCCTCCGGCAACAGGGCTGTCGCTACGATAAAGACCCACCATAATGTGGGTGGGCTGCCCAGCAGGATGAAACTTGCCCTGGTAGAGCCTCTGCGCTATCTATTTAAGGATGAGGTGCGGGAGGTGGGGCTGGCATTGGGATTGGCTGAGGAGATGGTCTATCGGCAGCCATTCCCTGGCCCTGGCCTTGCTATTCGCATAATCGGTGAGGTGACCAAGGAAAGACTGGAGATATTGCGCTCTGCCGACTGGATTGTGATGAATGAGATTAAGAAGGCGAAGCTGTATCGCCAACTCTGGCAGAGCTTCGCTGTACTGACGCCTGTGAGAAGCGTAGGCGTGATGGGTGACGCCAGGACCTATGGCTATATGGTGGCTTTGCGCGCAGTGACTTCTGAGGATGCAATGACTGCAGATTGGGCACGTCTTCCTTACGATGTGCTGGCACGTATCTCCAATCGCATCGTCAACGAGGTGCCCGAAGCAAACCGCGTGGTCTATGACATATCCTCAAAACCACCTTCAACAATAGAGTGGGAGTAACCCGCTCGAGGTGGAAGATAAACCGGTTAACATCCCAGGGGGTAGTGTGGGTTTTATAGTGGTTGAAAAAAGTGTTTTTTTAGTAAGATGGAGTCACTAGTGAAGGTGATGGTCGTCGGCGGGGGGGCGAGGGAACATACACTGGCATGGAAGCTCTCCCAGAGCAAGAAAGTGTCTGAGCTTTATATAGCTCCTGGCAACGCCGGCACCGCTGGAATAGCCAGGAACCTGGATATATCTCCAACCAATCTAGATGCTCTAGCGAAAGCGGCACAGGAAAAGAAGATTGACCTGATGGTAATCGGGCCTGAGTCGCCCCTGGCTGCGGGGCTTGTCGATAAATTGCAGGGCCTGGGCATAAGGGCTTTCGGTCCCACTAAAGAGGCTGCACTCATTGAATCCAGCAAGGTCTTTGCCAAGAAGCTGATGCATAAATACGGTATACCTTGCGCAAAGGATGCGGTTTTTACCTCTTATGAAGAAGCCAAAGCTTATGTCAAAAAGCAGCCCGTTCCTTTGGTAATCAAGGCCGATGGGCTGGCAGCAGGCAAAGGTGCCATAGTTGCGCAGTCCATTGCAGAGGCTCTGAAGGCGCTTTCCGATATAATGGAGGCGCGTGTCTTCGGCGATGCCGGCAACCGTGTGCTGGTCGAGGAGTGCCTTGTGGGCAGAGAGACGAGCCTCATTGCCTTCACAGATGGGAAAACCGTAGTCCCGATGGTAACTGCGCGTGACTACAAAAGGGCAAGAGATGGTGATATGGGCTTGAATACCGGTGGCATGGGTTGCTATAGCCCCTCGAGATTCCTTGATAAAGGGGAGATTGACAGGGCGATTAAGACTATCGTGGAGCCTGTGGTAAAGGCGATGTCTGAGGAGGGGAGACCTTATAAGGGGGTGCTCTATACAGGGCTTATGTTTACGGCCGAAGGCCCTAAAGTTTTGGAGTTCAATGCAAGGTTTGGAGACCCCGAGACCCAGGCACAGCTTCCTTTGCTCAAGAGCGATTTGGTAGACATAATGCAAGCGATTATCGATGGTTCTCTGGATAAAGCTAAGATTGAGTGGAGCAAAGATGCCTGTGTCGGAGTGGTTATGGCTTCCGGTGGATATCCGGGCAACTATAAGCAAGGCTATCCTATAAATGGCTTAGATAAGATGGATAAAGAGATACTTGTTTTCCATGCAGGAACCAAGGAGAACGAGGGCAAAATTTGCACGGCTGGAGGACGGGTGCTAACAGTGGTCGCAACTGGTAAAACTATTGCGGATGCGAGAAGTAAGGCGTATCGAAATGTATCCCGCATAAGTTTCGAGAACTGTCATTACAGGAAGGACATCGCGGAGGAGGCGTAATTATGCCATTAGTTGCAGTAGTCATGGGCAGCAAATCGGATGCTGATTTGATGAAACCGGCGCTGGATGTTCTGGAGCAGCTTGGCATAGAGTACGAGGTGTCGGTTACCTCAGCACACCGCACCCCGGACAAGGCGCGAGAATATGGCAGAAATGCCCGTGAGCGCGGCATCGAAGTAATCATCGCCGCAGCCGGTATGGCGGCGCATCTGCCCGGCGTACTGGCCAGTTGGACTACCATTCCTGTTATCGGTGTTCCTATAGCCTCCGGCGAGCTCAAAGGGGTTGACGCGCTTCTTTCCATTGTTCAGATGCCGACAGGTATCCCTGTAGCTTGTGTGGGCATTGATGGAGCGAAGAACGCCGCTTACCTTGCCGCTGCGATTC
Source organism: Dehalococcoidia bacterium (assembly GCA_035529555.1). Taxonomy (GTDB): domain Bacteria; phylum Chloroflexota; class Dehalococcoidia; order SZUA-161; family SZUA-161; genus VGNW01. Next base: position 5,590 of record DATKWL010000071.1, read on the forward strand.
TGGGACTGAAGCACGATAAGATTCGAGAAAGCTACGAAAAATATCGCAAGGAATTAGCCAAAGGGTAGATTTGTCTTCGTGGAAAAGCGGGGCATGTTTGCGACAGATTCCAAATTAGCAAGAGGGTTGAGTGATGATTGAACGCTATTCAAGGCCACAGATGAAGAAGGTCTGGTCGGAGGAAACCAAGTTCGATAAGTGGCTTAAGGTGGAAATCGCAGTATGTGAGGCATGGGCGGAACAGGGTATTATCCCCAGGGAAGCTATACCGAAGATAAGAAAAGCGTGCTGCGACTTAAAGCGTATGGAAGAGGTGCTTAAAGAGACCCACCACGATGTTACTGCTTTCCTTAAGTCAGTAGCTGAGAGTCTGGGCGAGGAAAGCCGTTTCATACATCTGGGGCTTACCTCCTCTGATGTCATCGACACGGCTCTGGCGCTGCAGATGGTCGAGGCGGCCGATATTCTGGCCAAAGACATTGATGAGCTTACTGCCGTCATCAAGCAGCGGGCGCTGGAACACAAGCATACCATCATGATAGGCCGCACCCACGGCGTTCACGCTGAGCCGACTACCTTTGGCCTCAAGCTCGCTCTCTGGGTCGAGGAGATGAAGAGAAATGCCTATCGCCTTGCTGAAGCAAGGAAAATGATTGCTGTGGGCAAGATTTCGGGCGCTGTAGGGACACATGCCACAGTTCCCCCTAACGTCGAGGAAATAGCCTGTGCCAAGCTGGGTTTGCAGGTAGCACCGGTATCGAGTCAGATTATACAGCGAGACCGCCATGCTCAGTTTGTTACAACCCTTGCCATAATTGCAGGTTCACTGGAGAAGTTTGCCACCGAAATCCGCAGCCTGCAGCGTACCGAGGTTCTGGAGGCGGAGGAGCCCTTCGAGCCGGGTCAAACGGGTTCATCGGCGATGCCGCACAAACGCAATCCGGAGCTTTGCGAACGTATCTGTGGGCTGGCCCGGCTTGTACGTGGCTATGCACTGACCGCCATGGAGAACATCGCTCTCTGGCACGAGCGCGATATCAGCCATTCGTCAACCGAACGCATTATTCTGCCGGATTCCTGTCTTGTTCTCGATTATGTGCTCAGTATTTTCACCTACATCATGAAAGGGCTTCAGGTCTATCCTGAACACATGAAGGAAAATCTGGAGATAACCAAGGGTCTCATCTTCTCGCAACGGGTGATGCTGGCGTTGATTGAGAAAGGGCTTTCCAGAGAGCAAGCATATCGTATGGTGCAACGCAATGCCATGAAGTCGTGGAAGGAGAGAGTGAGTTTCCTTGGCTTATTGGAGAAAGACCCGGATGTTTCCAAGCATCTCTCTAAATCAGAGCTTGAAAGTATATTCGATTATGGCTATTTTACCCGCCACACAGACGAAGTCTTCAAACGGATAGGGTTGGTATAGATAAAGACATTAATAGCCGTTCGTGGTGAGCTTGTCGAACCATGGGCGGCTATTAGATACCAATTAGACGTGAAGTGCATAGAAGAAACTGGGAGTGAATATGGAAATTTTGCGTGAAACCAATTTACCGAATCTGTATCATCGAGGGAAGGTGAGAGATACTTATGATATGGGCAGTGATATGCTGCTCATTATAGCCACAGACAGAGTTTCCGCTTTTGATGTAGTTTTACCGAATGGCATACCCGATAAAGGAATAGTGTTGAATCAATTATCTGCCTTCTGGTTTGACAAGACTGCACATATTGTGCCTAACCACATGCTCGAAGTGGTAAACGATGTTAACTGGCTTAATCGGGTATATGGCGAAAGAGTCTGTGTTTCTTATTATTCCTATCCGCCTTATGTCGAACGGCGCTCTATGATTGTGAAGAAGGCGGAGCGAATTGACATCGAGTGTGTGGTTCGTGGTTATCTGTCCGGCTCTGCATGGGCTGAATATAAACAAGGTGGCACTATCTCGGGTATTACCATGCCCAAAGGACTTAAAGAGTCGGAGAAACTACCTGAGCCGATGTTCACTCCTACCACTAAGGAGTCTGCCGGACACGACCAACCGATTACCGTCAAGCAGATGGAGAAACTACTCGGCAAGTCGCTGACCGTAGAGATTATTGAGAAAAGCCTCGCCATATATGATTATGCTGCGGAATATGCCCGCACCAGAGGGATTATTATTGCGGATACCAAGATGGAATTCGGCATGATTGAGGGAAAGCTCTCGTTGATTGACGAACTCCTCACCCCGGATTCCAGCCGCTTCTGGGATGCAGAGAAATACTCACCGGGCAAATCGCAACCCAGCTTCGATAAGCAAATGCTTCGTGATTGGCTTACCGATTCCGGCTGGAATAAAGAGCCTCCTGCCCCCGAGCTTCCTCCCAAGGTAGTCAAGGAGACATCAAAAAGGTACCGCGAAGCTTACCGTAGACTTACGGGACATGAGCTGTAACAATTGACAATCAAATATGTGCGTGTTATAACCTAGCCAATTTTCTGGAAGATGTCATCGTATTCAAGGAGGTGTGTGAGGTGAGTAAGACTGTTAAGCCTAAAAACAATGTGAAAATCCGTGAAATGGGGGCTGAGGACCTCGAAGGCATTCTGGAAATCGAGAGAGCTACTAAAGGCGATAAAAGGGCAGCGACCTATGCTCCTGTACCTGACAGTTGTATAGGCGGCGAGATAGGTACGAGCGTTGTGGCTGAGGTTAAGGAGAAGATAGTTGGTTTTGTGCTGGGGAGAGTTGTGAGTTCACCCTATGAATTACGCAATGTAGCCTGGATTGAGCTGATTGGCATTCATCCTGATTATCAGCGCCAGGGCATTGGAAGGAAGATGCTCGAGGTTTGGAAAGAGCGCTGCCGGAAGAAGGGGATCAGGAAGGTGCATATAATGCTAAACTGGCGTGACTGGCTAATGCTCTCGTTCTTTGAGTCACTCGGCTTTTCCAGAGGGGACCTGACTGATTTTCAGGCTGAGCTTTAATAGGCCTACCTCGGTCCTGGTTTGAATAAATGAAAAGAACCTAATCCTGAGATTAGGTTCTTTTTTGTTTGCTGGTCTAAGTCTTTATGTCATCAATTCGATATTTGAAGGTGCCTATAGGTGCAGTAACTTCTATTATATTGCCGATCTCTTTATCCAGCAGCGCCCTGCCGGTAGGTGAGGCGATAGATAATTTGCCCAGGGTGGGGTTGGCCTCGCGGGGGCTGACCATTCTGTAAATTAATTTCTCGCTGGAACTGAGGTCGCATAGCAAAACTGTGCAGCCCACGCTTACAATCAGCGATGGGGTCTCCTTCCTCTCAAGAACGGTTGCCCCCTTCAGAGTGGCCTCCAACTCCCTGATACGTGCCTCTATATGTCCCTGACGCTCTCTAGCCGCCTCAAGAGGAGCGTTCTCTCGAAAGTCTTTATCTGCTGCAGCATGTTGTATTTGTTCTACTACGCTCGGGCGCTCGGTCTTGAGCGCTTCCAGTTCCGACTTTATTGCTTCGTGTCCCTCTGTGGTAAGAGCGACCTGGTCGGCCTCTTTCTTTCGGGCTTTCTTTGAGAACGCAGCCTGTTTTGTTTTGCTGATTCGTATGTAGGGTGCGAGATTAACAGAAGTGATACCTTTCTTCTTGGCGTATGTCAGAAAGCTTTTTACGGGCTCCAGCTTCTTAATCGGGTCGGTGACGGACGCAGTAATGCCTTCACCGTATTCGCCCACTTCACGGGCGGTCATCCCACTGATTGGTCGTTCCCCTCCGTACCAGCGAACGAACTTGTTTAGCTCCTGTTGACTTTCCTGTCGTTCAGATTGTGTTAATGTAGAGAGATATGCGGTAACAGCCTCAGTTAGGCTAGGTTTGCGCTCTTCAGCCATATGTTTGTTTATACCCCCTTCTGGCACTAATTTTAAACGCTGACTCATGGCTTTGTCAATTGAAAGTGAAGCTCCTCAAATTGCCCGAAGGCTGCCATTGACATGAAAGGGCAAATTGCTTAAAGTGCCGATTATAGTATGACCGATGAAGTGGGGAGAAGATGACAAAAGCTGAGGAAGAACATCTGAAGTTTCTTAATTCAAGCGAGCTTTGTGATTTCAACAAGCGACCTGAGGTCAGGGCAAAGTCTCTGGAGCTAACCTCGGGCTGTCATACCGATGGGGAGAGGTTCCAGCGTATCTTTGATTTCGTCAAGGAATTGCCCTATTGCCTGGATGACTGGAATGTACCTGCCTCAAAGACACTGGCAAGGCGTTGGGGCATGTGCTCCGGCAAGACCAATCTCCTGGTAGCCATGCTCAGGTCCATTGGCATACCGGCAAGATATAGAGTCTTCCGCATTAAGCCTGAGGTCTCTCTATGGCAATGGGTCTCAGGCGATGAAGAGCTGACTCGACGCTTGGGTGATGCGCCTGTTGAACAAGACCATGTAGACTGCGAAGTATGGCTGGCCGAATGGAGACCCTGTGACCCTTCGCGAGATGCTCTATTTGAGCACGGGCTGATTTCTCTGGGAATACCACTGGAACGCACACCTATCGTGGATGATTCTGGCCGTGTTCCCTATCTGATTCTGGCCTCCTTTGACCAGTGGGCAAAAGCGCGCCAGGAGAGAAGAAGGTTGCGTGAGAATAGAAGCGAGATTTTCGTCAGGGTAAACGAACGATTCTGGCATATAAGGTATTTAGGAATAGACAAGATTTCTAAAAAGATGGTGCACGTACGCTGGACCGGTGCAGCAGGAATCGAGTTGACGCACGGTGGGCAGACTATATTGATTGACCCCTATCATTCCCGGCCCGGGAAACTTGAACTCATGTTTATGCCCTTGAAACCAAAGGCTGATGTAGTAGAGAGATATTTGGATAAGCTTCCTGGTAGATTGTCGGCGATTATTGTCGGGCACACTCATTTCGACCACGCACTGGATATCCCTGAGCTTGCCAGACATTTCGATGGCCCGTTGTTAGGGAGCAAGAGCCTTGAAGCACTGATGCATATGCACGGCTTTTCAGGACGCGTAGTTGTGTGCCGTGGAGGCGAGAGGGTTGAATTGCCCAACGGTGCGGCAGCGACAATGATTCCTTCCAGACATGGGCTGGTTGCCTTTGGACGCGTGCCCTATCCGGGAGAAATCGACCCTCTCGGCAAGTCACCACTAAAAGCCAGCCAGTATCGACTTGGTACTGTTTTCATGCCCAAGGTGGAGCTGGGTGGTAAGATTTTCCTGCATGCGGGAAGCGCAAATTTCGTCGCATCGGAACTTGAGGGACATGATTGCGATGTGCTGTTCATGTGTGTGCCAGGATGGAAAAAGGTTCCTGAATATACCACTCGGTTCCTGCAAATTGTGAGGCCGAAGGCTATTGTGCCCTTTCATTTCGATGATTTTTCTGTCCCCTTGAGGCGGAGGACAAAAACTCCCAATCTGCCTTTGCTGGATATGCAGCGATTCATTAGGCGTATACTGGAAAGTGCCCCTGACGCAGAAATCAGACTGCTTCAGCCGTTTGAGTCCACGGTCTTCTAGCAATAAATTCGACAGAGCTGCATTTGCTCTTGTGGTATTTGACTTGAATAGCCCTGTTAATGTAGTATGATATTCGTCTTACTTATGGAATCTCGTTCGGGTTACAGTTAGAAGGGGTGCCAGGCATGGTACTAAAACTGGATGCGCTCTGGTTCGGTGTTTTGATATTGGTCATGGCTGCCTTCTGTACCGCTCCCCTGATAAGTGCGCAGGTTTTCTGGGCGCTCATCCTGCTTTTCATCGCAGGCGGATTGGCTCTCACAATAGTGTCCCAGGTGAATGAGAGAAGGAAAGTACTGGTGCCCGTGAGTGACGATACTAGACTGCTGGAATTCCTGCGTGCGCATGGAATTACCGGAAAACTGTCTCAGGCTGCTGAGAGCCTGGGCATTGCCGAGGAGAGAGCGCTTGAGATAATGCTATCACTGGAGGCGAAGGGGGACATCCCGCCGGGCAGCAGTAAGATGATGTGGGACGACCTGGGCGGAGGAGAAACGGATTCATCCAGTTAGAATGAGCAGTCGGAATCTCAAAGTAAGACTCAGGATGAACGATGATTCTGCGTCTTAGTAAAGTCGCATATCCAGGGGGTATCTAACCCGGTACGCCTTCAGTACCGAAGCCAAGTATGTAACCTGCAGGTTCCACTTTATTTCCGTGGATAACCACGATTTGTTTTCTTTGCCACGATTGACCCTGAGCATCAAACTCCTTTTTGAGCCCACATTTCATACAAAAACCGACTTTTTTATCATCAAGCAGCCAATAATGAGCACCTCCCTGGGAGCAATTGTGAGGGGATAGTTCACGACTCATATGATTTTTAACCTATAGCTAAGTTATCCGGTGACTCTAGCCCGTCTGAGCCTCTTGAAGGGTATCTTTTTCAAGGAGGGCGTCAGACCAAGAGCCATAAATATGGGCACAGCCAGGATCAGTATCGGGAGAGATACAGAAACGAGAGCCAGGAAAACGGGTATAACAATAAGCAGGGTTATGGGGGCAAGTAAAACGGAAATCAGAACTTTAATCCTGCGGTCGAGACAAGTTTGCCTCTTTTCCATGCCGCGAATCATCTGGTAAACCCCGCCGATGTTCAGATATAACATAAATATTGCAGGAAGCATTGCCAGGGGGATGCAAACCACTAGAGCAACTATCAGAGGCCATTCCAACAACCCCACCTCCTCCCGATAGCTCTGCCTGAGAGGGATATTTTTGCAAGACGTTCTTAAGGGCTTTCTACCACTTTTGTGGTCGTTTGTCAATACCGTTATATGGGGTGAATCAACTACCACCGCATCACGCTGGCACCCCAGGTGAAACCGGAGCCGAACGCTACCATAACTACGAGTTGGCCTTCTTTCAGAATGCCTCGTTCGAGCACCTCATCGAGAAGGAGAGGTATCGAAGCTGCGGTGGTATTCCCGTAGCGCTGAATATTATTATAGAATTTGTCCTGTGAGACCCCTAAGCGTTCAGCAGCGAACTGGTTAATCCGCAGATTTGCCTGATGAGCCAGGAACAGGTCAACATCCTCGACCTTGAGATTATTTGCCTGTAATGCCTCCCGAATTACCGCCGGAATCCTTTCTACGGCTACCTTGAAGACTTCTTTGCCCTTCATCTTGGGGTATTGCAGCCCTTCATCCAGCGACTTATGGGTAATGTAGGGTTTCTTGCTTATGTCTAATAGTTCCAGCTTCAGGATGTCCGCAAAGCGGCCATCAGCGTGAAGATGCGAGGAAAGGATTCCCCGCGATGGGTCATCCGAGGGCACAACAATCACTGCGGCTGCGGCGTCCCCGAATAACACCGCCACATCGCGTCCTTCGAATGTGTAATTCAATGCACCGGAATGGATCTCCGCGCCAACAACAAGGATTCTCTTATACATACCGATTCTGATAAATGCGTCAGCAACAGCTAGACTGTAGACGAAGCCAGAGCACTGATTTCTAATATCCATACAGCCGATGTCAATAACCCCGAGCTTTTTCTGCAGATAGACTCCATTCCCAGGGAAAAAGTGGTCAGGGCTCAGGGTGGCAAAGATGATGAAATCTATATCCTCAGGCTTCATCCCAGCATTCTTCAGGCAATCACGGGATGCTTCGAGGGCTAGGTCTGAGCAGTAAACCCCTTCATCCGCATAACGTCTTTCCACGATGCCGGTGCGCTGCTGAATCCATGCATCGCTGGTCTCGAACATCTTTTCCAGGTCGAAATTGGTCACGCGCCGCTCTGGCAGGTATTTGCCCACTGAGAGTATTCTCGCTCTTGTCATGAAGGAGGTCCTCCGTGAATAAAGATTTTCAAAGAATTAGCTTCTCTCTATCCGTCATCTTCGCCATGGTGCCGAGGGCGGGATTTGAACCCGCACGGGCCGAAGCCCAACGGATTTTAAGTCCGTCGCGTATGCCATTCCGCCACCTCGGCCTCTTCATTTCTACTGTATCCTACAAGGGCAGGCAAATGATGGATAAGCAAGGCTAGAGATTATTGAAGATAGTCTATCAGCGTGCTGGTTTACAGTCAATAAAATAAAAATCGAGAGGATAACGAAGCTGGTATGACATGAATGTGATTAAGACGGTGCAGGTGTATATGTTAATCTTACCACTATTGTGATTATTATCTCTATCACTGTCAGGGATACCCCCAGCCATAGACATTGACTTGCCTTGGGAGGATTTTTGTATTTAAGCATAGACCAGGCAATGACTCCGCCCACCCAGGTTAAGAAGACTGGCAATAGCCACCATGCCCAGGAGGTACGCTCTACTGGTATCTCCTCTCTTCTCTCTTTGGGAATGGCTGCCCCGCAGTCAGGACAATACAGCGAGTAGCGCGATATCCTGGCGCCACAGGCTCCGCAGGAGTGCAACGACCTGCCACAATGATGGCAGAAAGTAGCATCCGGGGTAGGCCTGCCACATCTCGGGCAATTAACCATGTTTGCCATACAATACCAAGATACAATCAGATGGATTCTATGTCAATGGGTCAGTAGTCCTATCGGAGGTTCAAACGAGAATGCTGTTGCTTTGGTGTGATTGCGAGTGTCTCTGAAAAAATGGAGGCGACGATGGGACTCGAACCCATGAATAGGGGTTTTGCAGACCCCCGCCTTGCCACTTGGCTACGTCGCCATCTGGAGCGGAAGAGGGGATTCGAACCCCCGACCTCCTCCTTGGCAAGGAGGCATTCTAGCCACTGAACTACTTCCGCTCGCCCGCTGTGACATTATAACATGGTGCCGAGGAGGAGATTTGAACTCCTACGAGCTTGCGCTCACCACCCCCTCAAGATGGCGTGTCTACCAATTCCACCACCCCGGCAGAATGGCAGGGGTGGCAGGACTCGAACCCGCGACCAACGGTTTTGGAGACCGCCGCTCTACCTGACTGAGCTACACCCCTACGCTTATTCAGCCTGTTAAACCCTATCCTGGGGGAGTCCCGGGCGTTCTGATGAACGTCCCTGCTCTGCACACCCCTTTGTAAAGGTTCTTTCTGGTACTGATGGCGTGACTCGCATGCCCATCATAGTATAACCCTGTGTGGGCGAGTATGATGTGCCTCAAGCCAATTGCCAGAATATTTTGAGCGAAATCGCCTGAAAAGTCAATGTGATAAAGGTAGAGAAACTCCAGGCAATAAGTGTGAAGTTCTAGATTTCTTCGATTGCGAGTGGTATTTTTGACATGACCTCGCAACCCTTTGTTGTTATGAGGATGGGGTTCTCGTAGCGAAACCCGATTTTTTCTTCAGGACATGAATATTGAATGGCGCAGATAACCATTTCTCCGGCTTGATACTTATGTTCCGGGTTGGTCCAGTATGGAAATGGGCCGTCGTTCAGCCCGATGCGCCATTCATCGCCGGTCATGCCGATACCATGCTCAAAACCCGGCACCATATAGTCAGCAAACCCTTGTTCTTCACAGAAATCGAGCACCTTGTCGGCGAGACTAGAGGGGCTGATGCCCGCGCGATATGTTCTTAAGCATAGCTTTACCATGTCAACGAAATTCCGGGCATGCCATTTTTGACGCTTCGTGGCAGGCCCCAGCAGGTAGTTATGTGCATGGTCTCCCAGGGCTAATTTAAACATGGCATGCAGGTCTACAGTCAGCGGCTCCCCCGCCTTCAGAGCTTTTCTTGTAGCAGGCGTGCATGCTCCTGCGGCAAAACCCGTACGATACCCGGAAGCAATCTCGTTGCCGCCGGTGAAAGACCATTCCCATTCGCTGCCTGCCTTCCTCATAGCGTGCGCAGCCAGTCCGGCTATCTCTGTTTCTGTCATCCCTTTATATCCGCCATCGGCTATCGATTTAAGAACCTCTCGGTGTCCGATATCGACAATGCGAGATGCTTCCCTGAAGCGATTGATGGTGCCTTCGTCCTTTATCATCGAAAGCAGGTCTATAATGTCGTGCGCGTTCTGGAGCCGGACCTTGGGCAGAGCCTTTTGTAAGCTTTCATACTCATACTGCGTGATGTGCCCCTCGGGAAGATAAGTGCCCGTACCGCTTTCGATACCCACCACTCCTTTCCCGCCTTTCAAATGTGGCTGGATGAGGTTTGCCAGCAACGTAATCTGATCCTGACCGCCCATGGGGCCATAACCCAGAACATATTCCTCCCCAAGCCAGGAATCATTTGCTACTCTGGCGGCATCGATAACGAAGGTGATTGCCGTGGGCAGGCCTTGCGGTGGAATCACAATATAAGAACGCCAGGGACAGAATACGTCGGTAGTCCACGACATAGTTCTGAGCCTTGTGCCTAAATATACATGGATTCCCTGCTTTTTCATCTCGGCTTGAACACTCTTTACCCTCTTGGGGAAATCGATAAAATAGGGGTCTTTTGGGGATACAGGTTTTCTGGCCATCATTCCCTCCCGGTTTCCAGTGTTCTAGTACTCAGCTGGTATTGTGGCTATAACTTCATTCAGCCTGTCTACAAGCGGTGACAATTTCAACGCTTTGACCAGCGGCCCTTTCAATTTCATCTTGCCGGACATCAGCGCACGTCGGGCTTTAAGCTCTGCACGTGATATCCTGGCGAAAAGCTGGTAGTCGGCAGTGATAGTGAACTCTGCCTGGGGCATTTTCCCTTCCCGAATGGAGACTTCTTTTACCACCCCGTTTACAATTTCATAGTATACTGCGCGGTCCTTGCCGTCGGGGCAATTGGTGTTGACGGTGAGCATTGATGAGGTGGTATGCTTCATCTTTTCAGGGGTGAGCTTTTCATTAACCCGTTTAACTACTTCCTCCGCCCATTCCGGACTCAAATACTTGAATTTTTTGACCGCCATAGATTCACCTCCCCTATACAATTACAGATAGAGCGAGTGCCTGTCAATAGTATTCTATCATATAAAATCTATTACAATTGGCTCTTCATTGATATTGCTCTCAGCAGGCGTCTCAATACACCAGATAACAATG